>NZ_JASCOP010000076.1:0-20007 GCF_029959395.1 Stenotrophomonas sp. PS02300 | reverse complement strand
CCCCGGCCCCGGCCGCTGCGCCGGCACCCGCTCCGGCCAAGGCGGCTGCGGCCGCCGCCCCGGCGCCGGCCACCCAGAGCGCGCCCGCCGCTGCACCGGCTGCTGCCGGTGGTGGCCCGGTGGAAGCGCTGGTGCCGGACATCGGCGATTACACCGACATCCCGGTCATCGAAGTGCTGGTCGCCGTCGGCGATACGGTCAAGAAGGACCAGGGCCTGGTCACGCTCGAGTCGGACAAGGCCACGATGGAAGTGCCGTCCTCCGTCGCCGGCGTGGTCAAGGAAATCAAGGTCAAGGTCGGCGACACCCTGTCGCAGGGCAAGGTAGTGGCCATCATCGAGGCCGACGGCGCTGCCGCACCGGCCCCGACCCAGGCCGCTGCTGCCGCGGCCCCGGCCGCTGCTGAAACCGGCACCAAGGTGGAACCGGTCGCCGTGCCGGCGCAGCCGGACAAGCTGGCGGCGCGCGAAATCGCCAGCGCCCCCTCGGCCGGCGCCCCGAGCAGCCCGCCGGTGCAGTTCAACGCCGACAGCGTGCTGCCGTCCAAGGTGCCGTACGCCACCCCGGCGGTGCGCGTGTTCGCCCGCGAGCTGGGCGTGGACCTCAACCAGCTGACCGGCACCGAGAAGGGCGGCCGCATCACCAAGGCCGACGTGCAGAAGTTCGTCAAGTCGGCGCTGACCGGCGGTGGCACCGCCGCTGCCGGTGGCACGGTCGCCGCCGGTGGTGGGCTCAACCTGCTGCCGTGGCCGAAGGTCGACTTCAGCAAGTTCGGCGAGGTGGAAACCCAGCCGCTGTCGCGCATCAAGAAGATTTCCGGTGCCAACCTGGCGCGCAACTGGGCCATGATCCCGCACGTCACCCAGTTCGAGCAGGCCGACATCACCGACCTGGAAGGCCTGCGCGTGGCGCTGAACAAGGAGAACGAGAAGGCCGGCATCAAGCTGACCATGCTCGCCTTCCTGATCAAGGCCAGCGCCGCGGCGCTCAAGCAGTTCCCGGAATTCAACGCATCGCTGGATGCGGCCGGTGAAAACCTCACCCTGAAGAAGTACTTCAACATCGGCTTCGCCGCTGACACCCCGAACGGCCTGGTCGTTCCGGTGATCCGCGACGTCGACAAGAAGGGCGTGGTGCAGATCGCGCAGGAAACCGGCGAGCTGGCTAAAAAGGCGCGCGACGGCAAGCTGGGCCCGGCCGACATGAGCGGCGGCTGCTTCTCGATCAGCTCGCTGGGCGGCATCGGCGGCACCGCGTTCACCCCGATCGTCAATGCGCCGGAAGTGGCCATCCTGGGCGTGTCCAAGTCCTCGATCCAGCCGGTCTGGAACGGCAAGGAATTCGCCCCGAAGCTGATGCTGCCGCTGTCGCTGAGCTACGACCACCGCGTCATCGACGGTGCGCTGGCCGCGCGCTTCACCACGTACCTGTCGCAGGTGCTGGCCGACATGCGGCGCGTGCTGCTGTGAGGCAGCGCCTGGCGGGCATTGCGGTGGCATTGGCCGCGTTGGTCGTCGCACCCGGCGCGTCTGCCGCGTGCACGACCGACCTCGGCCACGGCTGGCCGCCGGCCGTGGGCAACTACGGCCAGGCCGTGGAAACCCTGTTCGATGGCAAGGTGCAGCCCTCGCTGGCGCTGACCATCCTGCCCAAGGGCGGGGTGGAAACCGGCGTGTCGCTGCTGCCCGGCGCCCAGGACCAGGCGTGGACCCTGCGTTACAGCAAGGCCGACAAGCGCGTGTACAACTGGAACAACAGTGCACGCGGTGGTGGCGTGGAGCTGCGCGTGGACCAGGAGCCGGACCAGTACCAGGTCGCCATCCCCGCCGCGCTGGCCCAGCGCCTGCTGCGCAGCTGGCAGGCCGCGCTGGTGTCGGGCGTGCCCGCCGGGCGCAAGGCGCCGGTGACCGACGGTGAGGTGCTGTCCTTCCAGGTGGCGGGTGAACGCTACAGCGGTCCGCGCTGGGAGTGCGGCGCCGGCAAGCTGATGATGAAACAGGTGGCGCTGCTGATCGAAGCCAGCGACACCAAGGAAAAGAAGCTCGACCGTCGCTGGCAGGATCTGGACGAGTCGCTCGACGAACTGCAGCAACTGCTCGCCGGCAACGCCGGCTGAGACCCAGGAGAAGAACAATGGCCGCTATTGAAATCAAGGTTCCCGACATCGGCGATTACAGCGCGGTGCCGGTGATCGAACTGCTGGTCGCCGTGGGCGACACGGTGAAGAAGGACCAGGGCCTGGTCACGCTGGAATCGGACAAGGCCACCCTGGAAGTGCCGTCCTCGGCGGCCGGCGTGGTCAAGGAAATCAAGGTCAAGCTTGGCGATACGCTGTCCGAGGGCGACGTGGTGGTGGTGCTGGACGCCGAAGGCGCCGCTGCCGCACCGGCCGCGCCTGCGGCTGAGGCGCCCAAGGCCGCCGCACCGGCCAGCAAGCCGCCGGTGACCCCGTCGCACCGCGCCCCGGCCGAGCCGGCCGCGCCGCAGCCGGCGCTGTCGTCGGGCAAGCCGGCCGACATCGAATGCCAGATGGTGGTGCTGGGCGCGGGCCCGGGCGGTTACACCGCCGCGTTCCGCTCGGCCGACCTCGGCGTGGATACCGTGTTGATCGAACGCTACGCCAGCCTCGGCGGCGTGTGCCTCAACGTGGGCTGCATTCCCTCCAAGGCGCTGCTGCATGCGGCCGCGGTGATCGATGAAGTGGCCCACGCGGGCGATTTCGGCGTGGAATTCAGCGCCCCCAAGATCACCCTGGACAAGCTGCGCGGCTACAAGGAAAAGGTGGTCACCCAGCTGACCAAGGGCCTGGCGGGCATGGCCAAGCAGCGCAAGGTCCGCACCGTGCAGGGCGTGGCCACCTTCGTCTCGGCCAATGAGCTGGAGATCGTCGGCGACGACGGCAAGACCCAGCTGCTGCGCTTCCAGCAGTGCATCATCGCTGCCGGTTCGCAGGCGGTGAAGCTGCCGAACTTCCCGTGGGACGACCCGCGCGTGATGGATTCGACCGACGCGCTGGAACTGGCCGACATTCCCGGCTCGCTGCTGGTGGTTGGTGGCGGCATCATCGGCCTGGAAATGGCGACCGTGTACGCGGCGCTGGGCAGCAAGGTGACCGTGGTGGAGTTCATGGACCAGCTGATGCCAGGTGCCGACAAGGACCTGGTCAAGCCGCTGGCCGACCGCCTGAAGAAGCAGGGCGTCGAGGTCCACCTGAAGACCAAGGCCTCCGGCGTGAGCGCGGACAAGAAGGGCATCACGGTGACCTTCGAGGCCGCTGCCGAAGGCGAGAAGCCGGGCCTGGAGCAGGGCACCTTCGACCGCGTGCTGGTGGCCGTGGGCCGCTCGCCGAACGGAAAGAAGATCGGTGCCGACAAGGCCGGCGTGGGCGTCACCGAGCGTGGCTTCATTCCGGTGGACCGCCAGATGCGCACCAACGTGCCGCACATCTTCGCCATCGGCGATATCGTCGGCAACCCGATGCTGGCCCACAAGGCCACGCACGAGGGCAAGCTGGCCGCCGAAGTGGCCTCTGGCGAGAAGAAGGAGTGGGTGGCGCGGGTGATTCCGTCGGTGGCCTACACCAACCCGGAAATCGCCTGGGTCGGCGTGACCGAAACCGAAGCCAAGGCGCAGGGCCTGAAGGTGGGCGTGGCCAAGTTCCCGTGGGCCGCCAGCGGCCGCGCGATCGGCATTGGCCGCACCGAAGGCTTCACCAAGCTGATCTTCGATGAAGAAACCCACCGCATCATCGGCGGCGCGATCGTCGGCGTGCATGCCGGTGACCTGCTGGCCGAGATCGGCCTGGCGATCGAGATGGGCGCCGAAGCCGAAGACATCGGCCACACCATCCACGCCCACCCGACGCTGAGCGAATCGGTGGCGATGGCCGCGGAAATCTACGACGGCACCATCACCGATCTGTACATGCCGAAAAAGAAATGAAGAAACCGGCGGATGCCGGGCTTCATCATTCAAACAAAAAACCCGGCGAACGCCGGGTTTTTTGTGCGGTAACACACCACGGTTGGATCAGAACATGACGCTGATGCCTGCCACCGGGCCCTTGAACTCCTGCTTCAGGCCGATGGTGCCATCGCTGCCGGTCTGGTCGACGTCCAGCTTGAACCAGTCGTAGCCGGCGAAGATGCCGAAATTATCGGTGAACTTGTAATCCACGATCACGTTGGCGCGGGTCAGGTCGCCGTCGTAGTCATCGAAGTTGCCCCACTCGGTGTTGAGGTACTGGCCCTGCGCGGTGATCATCCACTTCTCGGACGGGGTCACGGTGAAGCGGGCACCCACCACCGGCGCCACGCCGTCGGCCTTCTCGTCCAGGAACTGGCCTTCGTACACGGTGCCCAGGTCGGCATAGGCCTTGGTGCTCACCTTGGCGTACTCCGCACCCAGCTGCAGGCCCAGGTCGAACTTCTCGGTATCCACCACCGAGTAGTCGTACACCAGGCTGGCCACCTGGTACTTCAGCTCGCCCTTGACGAAGCTGCCGGCCGGCACGGTTTCGCCGCCGAAGCTGATGCCCTCATTGAGCGTCTCGCGGCGGTCCTTGTCGTACTTGAAGTAGTTGAAGATCAGGCGCTGGCGGTCGCTGATGCGGAACAGGCCGTCAATGCGCGGCTCCCACTCCTTGCCACCCAGCTTGAAGTCTTCCGAGAAGCCCACGTCTTGGCCGAGCACCGTGGTGTTGCCGCGGATGGTGTTGTCCGAATCGATGTTCATCGCGCCCAGGCGCAGCGCGAAGCGGTCGTCGCCCTCGGCGGCGCTGGCGGACGTGGCGTGGGTGAGGGCGGCCATGGCCAGCGGCAGGGCGAGCAGGGGAAGCAGACGCATCGTGGGTGTCCTTGCAGTGATTCGGTGAAGTGGAATCACTCTGCCCGAGCGGCGCGTCCACCATTCGTGAACGTATGGTGGACGGCGCGTGTACCGTTCATCCGAACGGTGGCCGAACTGTGCGCTGGTTCCCGTTCCCGGCACGCCCACAAAAAAGGGCGGCCCCGGAGAGAGCTCGGGGCCGCCCGGTACCGGCCTGCTTCAGGGGCGTCGACGAGGATCGAATTGGCAGGCCCAACCCTATGACCGGCCCCCACGACCAAAGTTCAATATGGTGCGACGCGACATGAATTGGGGCCGCCACTGGCGGGATCGGGACCCCTTCCGAGCCAAAATCTGTGGCGATGCAGCAACTTGCGACGCCCGGGATGAACAGGCGCAGGTTGTCTCGCAAATTGTCCCGTTGCTATAATTTGGCGGCTCGACGGGGCATAGGCAGTTCCAGCCCCGGTCACCCCTCCCACAACCATGCAGGACATACGTGTGCTGAACTCCGTTGACGCGGGTCGGCGACTGATGCTGCGCGCAGCGGTGTATCCGCTGGCCGCAGTGGCTGTCCTGGCCCTGGTGCTCCTGCTGCTGGCAGGCCCGAAGTACGCGCTTGGCGCGCTGGCCTCGGGCATCGCGGTATCGGCAGGTGGCTGGGTCGCGGCGCGGATGGCGCTGGGGGGCGGGGTGCAGGCGGCAGGTTCAGCGATGTCGCGGCTGATCCTGGCGGTAGTGGCAAAGTGGGCGCTCGTATTCGGTGTCCTGGCGGTGGGTTTCGTGGTCTTCAAGCTGCCTGCATTGGCGCTGCTGGCCGGAATCGCCGTCGGACTGATGTTCCAGGTCCTGGCTCTGGCCAGGCGCTGATCCAATTTATTTAACTCAAGGTTCCGGACACATGGCAGGCGAGGCGCTTACACCCACCTCCTACATCCAACATCACCTGCACAACCTGACGTTCCACATGCAGGAAGGTGGTTTCTGGGCAATTCACGTCGACACCATTGTGACTTCGGTCCTGATGGGTTTGTTGATGGTGTTTGGCTTCTGGATGGCCACCCGCAAGGCCACCGCCGGCGTGCCGGGCAAGTGGCAGGCGTTCGTGGAAATCTGCCTGGAGTTCGTTGACCGCCAGGCCAAGGACACCTACCACGGCACCAGCAAGCTGGTGACCCCGATCGCGATCACGATCTTCTTCTGGATCCTCCTGATGAACCTCATCAAGATGATCCCGGCCGACTTCATCGCCCTGCCGCTGGAAGCGCTGGGTATTCCGTACTGGAAGCCGGTGCCGACCGCCGACGTCAATGCCACCCTGGGCATGTCGATCAGCGTGTTCTTCCTGATGCTGTTCTTCGCGCTGCGTGCCAAGGGCCTGGGTGGCTTCACCAAGGAATTCCTGACCGCGCCGTTCGGCAAGTGGATGATGCCGTTCAACCTGATCCTCAACATCGTCGAGTGGCTGAGCAAGCCGATCTCGCTGGCGATGCGACTGTTCGGCAACATGTTCGGCGGCGAAATCGTGTTCCTGCTGATCTGGGTGCTGGGCAGTGCCGGCATCATGGGCGCCATCGCAGGCGGTGCCTTCGGCCTTGGCTGGATGCTGTTCCACCTGCTGGTGATTCCGCTGCAGGCCTTCATTTTCATGATGCTGTCCATCGTGTACCTGAGCCTGTCGGAAGACGCTCACTGAGTTTCCGCTTCACCCTTCATCCGTTTCATTACCCTTAGCTACTTAAGTTTCCGGAGATAACCCATGTACTTTGCCGTCCTGACCAACCTCGCCCAAGTCCAGAGCTCCACCGTCCTCGCCGTCGGCATCATGATCGGCCTGGCCGCGCTGGGTGCCGGTCTCGGTCTGGCCATCATGGCCGGTAAGTTCCTGGAATCGGCTGCCCGCCAGCCGGAACTGATCCCGGTGCTGCAGGTCCGCATGTTCATCACCGCCGGCCTGATCGACGCCGCGTTCATCATCTCGGTCGCCGTCGGCCTGCTGCTGGCCTTCGCCAACCCGACCATCGCTGAGTTCGTGACCCGCCTGCCGCCGGTTGCCGGCTGATCCAGCGAAAGCGAAACGATCAGGCGCCTTGAGCGCCTGATCGCGGATGAAGGAACGGATGCGCCGCTCCTGCGGCGCCTCCACCCCATCACCCCAGATTGAGCGAACCCCATGGAAATCGGTTTTACCCTCGTTGCCCAGGCACTGGCGTTCGCCGGTCTGATCTGGATCATCGCGACCAAGATCTGGCCGCCGCTGATGAACGCCATCGAAGAGCGCCAGCAGAAGATCGCTGAAGGGCTCGCTGCTGCCGACCGCAGCCAGAAGGATCTGGCCCAGGCGCAGGAAAAGGTCAACGAAGCACTGAAGGATGCGCGCACCAAGGCCAACGAGATCATCGACCAGGCCCATGCCCGCGCCAACCAGATCGTTGATGCTGCCAAGAATGAAGCCATCGTCGAAGCGAACCGCCAGAAAGAACTGGCCCACGCCGAGATCGAACTGGCCGCCAACCGTGCCCGCGAGGATCTGCGCAAGCAGGTGTCCGTGCTGGCCGTGACCGGTGCCGAAAAGCTGCTCAAGCGCGAAATCGACGCCAACGCCCACAAGGCGCTGCTCGACGAGCTGGCCTCGGAGATCTGATCGATGAGCCAGGCCCTCACGCTTGCACGCCCGTATGCCCGCGCCGCGTTCGCGACCGCGCGCGACGAAGGCACGTTCGCGCCGTGGTCGGACGCGCTTGCGTTCTCCGCCCATGTAGCCGCCGATCCGCGCGTGTCGGCCCTGCTGTCGAACCCGGAGCTGGGCCGTGACGATGCCGTCGCGTTGCTGGCCCCGGAAGCGGCAGGCGAGTCGTTCGGTCGCTTCCTGGCCATCCTGGCCGATGCGCACCGTCTGCCGCTGCTGCCGGAAATCGCAGGCATGTACGACCAGCTCCGCGCTGAAGCCGAACACGTGGTGAAAGCCACGGTGACCTCGGCCGCCGAGCTGTCCACCGCTGAGCTGGACGCCATCAAGGCCGCGCTGCGCAAGCGCTTCGGCCAAGAGGTCGACGTCACCACCGCCATCGATGCGTCGCTGATCGGCGGTGCGGTGATCGACGCTGGCGACGTGGTGATCGATGGCTCGCTCAAGGGCAAGCTGTCGCGCCTGCAGACCGCGCTCGCTAACTGAATTCATTTAACGTCCGGCGACATCGCCGGCACTAGGACTTGACGATGGCAACCACGCTCAACCCCTCCGAAATCAGCGAACTGATCAAGAACCGCATCGAGAAGGTCAAGCTGGCCGCGGAATCGCGCAACGAAGGCACCGTGACCAGCGTGTCCGACGGCATCGTGCGCATCTTCGGCCTGGCCGACGTGATGCAGGGCGAAATGATCGAACTGCCGAACAACACCTTCGCCCTGGCCCTGAACCTGGAGCGCGACTCGGTCGGCGCCGTGGTCCTGGGTGGCTATGAGCACCTGCGCGAAGGCGACGTGGCAAAGACCACCGGCCGCATCCTGGAAGTGCCGGTGGGTCCGGAAATGCTGGGCCGCGTGGTCAACGCCCTCGGCGAGCCGATCGACGGCAAGGGTCCGATCGCTGCACAGGCCACCGCGCCGGTTGAGCGCGTTGCCCCGGGCGTGATCTGGCGCAAGTCGGTCGACCAGCCGGTGCAGACCGGTTACAAGTCCGTCGACTCCATGATCCCGATCGGCCGCGGCCAGCGCGAGCTGGTCATCGGTGACCGCCAGACCGGCAAGACCGCCCTGGCCATCGATGCGGTGATCAACCAGAAGGACACCGGCATCAAGTGCGTGTACGTCGCGATCGGCCAGAAGGCCTCGACCGTGGCCAACATCGTGCGCAAGCTGGAAGAAAACGGCGCCCTGGCCCACACCGTGGTCGTGGCTGCCACCGCGTCCGAATCGGCTGCCATGCAGTACATCAGCGCCTACTCGGGCTGCACCATGGGTGAGTACTTCATGGACCGCGGCCAGGATGCCCTGATCGTGTACGACGACCTGTCCAAGCAGGCCGTGGCCTACCGCCAGATCTCGCTGCTGCTGAAGCGCCCGCCGGGCCGTGAAGCCTACCCGGGTGACGTGTTCTACCTGCACTCGCGCCTGCTCGAGCGCGCCGCCCGCGTCTCGGAAGAGTACGTGGAGAAGTTCACCAACGGTGCCGTCAAGGGCCAGACCGGTTCGCTCACCGCGCTGCCGATCATCGAAACCCAGGCGGGCGACGTTTCCGCGTTCGTGCCGACCAACGTGATCTCGATCACCGACGGCCAGATCTTCCTGGAAACCGACCTGTTCAACTCGGGCATCCGCCCGGCCGTGAACGCCGGTATCTCGGTGTCGCGCGTCGGTGGTGCGGCCCAGACCAAGATCATCAAGAAGCTGTCGGGCGGCATCCGCATCTCGCTGGCCCAGTACCGTGAACTGGCTGCGTTCGCGCAGTTCGCCTCGGACCTGGACGAAGCCACCCGCAAGCAGCTTGAGCGCGGTCAGCGCGTGACCGAGCTGATGAAGCAGAAGCAGTACGCCCCGATGTCGATCGCCAACCAGGCGCTGTCGATCTACGCCGTCAACGAGGGTTACCTCGACGACGTGCCGGTCAACAAGCTGCTGGCCTTCGAAGAAGGCCTGCACGCCCACTTCGCCAACACCCAGGGTGAACTGGTCGGCAAGGTCAACGCCACCGGCGGTTGGGACAACGACATCGAAGCGGCCTTCAAGAAGGGCATCTCCGAGTTCAAGACCACCGGCAGCTGGTAAGCCGCTTCGTGGGGCGGGGAGTGTTTCCCCGCTGCGCAAACGACAAAGCGGGGCATGGCCCCGCTCTACGGGAATAAGAGATGGCAAGCGGACGCGAAATCAAAACCAAGATCAAGAGCGTGCAGAACACCCGCAAGGTGACCCGCGCGCTTGAAATGGTCTCGGCCTCCAAAATCCGCAAGGCGCAGGAGCGGATGAAGACGTCGCGTCCGTATGCGCAGGCGATGAAGCAGGTGATCGGCCACCTGGCACAGGCCAGCACCGATTACCAGCATCCGTTCCTGGTCCAGCGCGACGAAGTGAAGCGCGTGGGCTACATCGTGGTCTCTTCCGACCGCGGCCTGGCCGGCGGCCTGAACAACAACCTGTTCCGCAAGATGCTCGGCGACGTGCGCGAGTGGCAGGACAAGGGCGCCGAGATCGACCTGGTGACCATCGGCCAGAAGGCATCCACCTTCTTCCGCCGCGTCAAGGTCAACATGGTCGGCAGCGTCACCCACATGGGCGACGTGCCGCACCTGGAACAGCTGATCGGTGTCATCAAGGTCATGCTCGATGCCTTCACCGAGGGCAAGGTCGACCGTGTGTACCTGGTCTACAACCGCTTCATCAACACGATGACGCAGAAGGCCAGCTTCGACCAGCTGCTGCCGTTGCCGGCGGCCGAGAAGCAGGTTGCACACCACGACTGGGATTACCTGTACGAACCCGACGCCGCGACCGTGCTGGAGCACGTGATGACGCGTTACGTCGAATCGCTGGTGTACCAGGCAGTGCTGGAAAACGTCGCGTCCGAGCATGCAGCCCGCATGGTCGCGATGAAGTCGGCCAGTGACAACGCCAACAAGCTGATCGGAACCCTGCAGCTGGTCTACAACAAGGCCCGCCAGGCAGCGATCACCCAGGAAATTTCGGAAATCGTCGGCGGCGCGGCAGCAGTCTGACGCGCGCAGTCAAAGCATTTAAATTAGAGGATGCAGCAATGAGTCAGGGCAAGATCGTTCAGATCATCGGCGCCGTCGTCGACGTGGAATTCCCCCGCGAGTCGGTGCCGAAGGTGTACCACGCGCTGAAGGTGGACAACACCGAAATCACGCTGGAAGTGCAGCAGCAGCTCGGCGACGGCGTGGTCCGTTGCATCGCGCTGGGCTCCACCGACGGCCTGAAGCGCAACCTGGTGGCCACCAACACCGAACGCGCCATCTCGGTGCCGGTTGGTGCAGGCACCCTGGGCCGCATCATGGACGTGCTGGGCCGTCCGATCGACGAAGCCGGTCCGGTGACCGCCAGCGACAGCTGGGAAATCCACCGTGAAGCGCCGTCGTACGAAGACCAGTCCCCGGCCACCGAGCTGCTGGAAACCGGCATCAAGGTCATCGACCTGATGTGCCCGTTCGCCAAGGGCGGCAAGGTCGGCCTGTTCGGCGGCGCCGGCGTCGGCAAGACCGTCAACATGATGGAACTGATCAACAACATCGCCAAGGCGCACAGCGGCCTGTCCGTGTTCGCCGGCGTGGGTGAGCGTACCCGTGAGGGCAACGACTTCTACCACGAGATGAAGGACTCCAACGTCCTGGACAAGGTCGCGATGGTGTACGGCCAGATGAACGAGCCGCCGGGCAACCGCCTGCGCGTCGCGCTGACCGGCCTGACCATGGCCGAGTACTTCCGCGACGAGAAGGACGAAAACGGCAAGGGCAAGGACGTGCTGCTGTTCGTCGACAACATCTACCGCTACACCCTGGCCGGTACCGAAGTGTCGGCGCTGCTGGGCCGCATGCCGTCGGCCGTGGGTTACCAGCCGACCCTGGCCGAGGAAATGGGCGTCCTGCAGGAGCGCATCACCTCGACCAAGAACGGCTCGATCACCTCGATCCAGGCCGTCTACGTGCCGGCCGATGACTTGACCGACCCGTCCCCGGCGACCACCTTCGCCCACCTGGATTCGACCGTGACCCTGTCGCGTTCGATCGCCTCGCTGGGTATCTACCCGGCGGTGGATCCGCTGGATTCGACCAGCCGCCAGATGGACCCGCTGGTCATCGGCCACGAACATTACGACACCGCCCAGCGCGTCCAGCAGACCCTGCAGAAGTACAAGGAACTGAAGGACATCATCGCCATCCTGGGCATGGACGAACTGTCCGAAGAAGACAAGCAGGCCGTGTCGCGCGCCCGCAAGATCGAGCGCTTCTTCAGCCAGCCGTTCCACGTGGCCGAAGTGTTCACCGGCTCGCCGGGCAAGTACGTGTCGCTGAAGGACACCATCCGCGGCTTCAAGGCCATCGTCGACGGCGAATACGACCACCTGCCGGAGCAGGCGTTCTACATGGTCGGCAGCATCGAAGAAGCGGTCGAGAAGGCCAAGAAGATGGCTGAGAAGGCCTGATCATGAGCACCATCCGTTGCGACATCGTCAGCGCCGAGCAGGAAATCTTCCGTGGTGAAGCGACTCTGGTCGTGGCTACGGGTGAGCTTGGCGAACTGGGCATCGCGCCCAAGCACGCCCCGCTGATCACCCGGCTCAAGCCGGGCAAGGTGGTGGTCACCCTGACCACCGGCGAACAGCTGGACTTCGCCATCTCCGGCGGCATCCTCGAGGTGCAGCCGCAGGTCGTGACCGTGCTGGCCGACACCGCGATCCGCGCACAGGACATCGACGAATCCTCGGTCCGCAAGGCCAAGGAAGAAGCCGAGCGCATCCTGGCCAACCGCGGCGAAGCGATGGAAGTGGCCGAAGCCCAGCAGAAGCTGGCCGAAGCCGTGGTCCAGCTGCAGGCGCTCGAGCGCCTGCGCAAGACCCTCAAGCACTGAGTTCCAGCGCTAACCGCTGCATGCGACAACGCCGGCTTCTGCCGGCGTTGTTGTTTTCGGGCCCCGGAAAGGCGGCACGTTGACGGCCGGCGTTCTAGAATCCCATCCAACACCGCCGATCACGTTCCCGCCCCATGACCCAAGCCCTGCACGTCATCATCCTCGCCGCCGGCGCTGGCAAGCGCATGAAGTCCGACCTGCCCAAGGTGCTGCAGCCGATTGCCGGCCGCCCGATGCTGGCGCACGTGATCGATACCGCGCGCCAGCTGCGCCCAGACGCCATCCACGTGGTGTACGGCCACGGCGGTGAGGCGGTGCGCGCCGCCTTTGCCGACCAGCCGGACCTGCAGTGGGCCGAACAGACCCAGCAGCTGGGCACCGGCCACGCCGTTCAGCAGGCCATGCCGCAGGTGCCCGATGCGGCTACGGTGCTGGTGCTGTACGGGGATGTGCCGCTTATCCGGGTCGATACCCTGCGCCACCTGCTGGCCCAACCGGGCCGCCTGGCCGTGCTGGTGGCCGACATGCTCAACCCGACCGGCTATGGCCGGATCGTGCGCAATGCCGAAGGCAAGGTCGGCGCCATCGTCGAACAGAAGGACGCCAACGAAGAACAGCTGGCGATCCGCACCATCAACACCGGAATCATCACCGCTGAATCCACCGCGCTGCGCACCTGGCTGTCGCAGCTCTCCAACAGCAACGCACAGGGCGAGTACTACCTGACCGACGTGTTCGCCTCGGCAGCGGCCGACTACACCCCGGCCGACATGGCCTTCGTTGCCGATGCCCAGGAAGCCGAGGGCGCCAATGACCCCTGGCAGCTCTCGCAGCTGGAACGTGCCTGGCAGCTGCGCGAGGTGCGCGCGTTGTGCACGCAGGGTGCGCGCGTGATCGACCCCGCGCGCCTGGATATCCGGGGCACGGTCACGGTGGGCCGCGATGTGCAGATCGACGTCAACGTGATCCTGGAAGGCACCGTTGAACTGGGCGACGGGGTCAGCATCGGCCCCTTCACCCGGCTCAAGGACGTCAAGCTGGCCGCCGGCACCGTGGTCAAGCCGCATTGCGACCTGGACGGCGTGGTGAGCGAGGGCGCGGCCGACATCGGCCCGTTCGCGCGGCTGCGCCCGGGCACCGTGCTGGCCGAAGGCGCCCACGTGGGCAACTTCGTGGAAACCAAGAAGGTCCACTTGGGCGCGGGCAGCAAGGCCAACCACCTCACCTACCTGGGCGATGCGGTGATCGGCAGCAAGGTCAACATCGGCGCCGGCACCATCACCTGCAACTACGACGGCGTGAACAAATCGCAGACTACCATCGGCGACAACGCCTTCATCGGCTCCAACAGCTCGCTGGTGGCCCCGGTGACGATCGGGCAGGGCGCCACGATCGCGGCCGGCTCGGTGATCACCCGCAATGCACCGGAAGGTGAGCTGACCGTCGCGCGCGCCCGCCAACAGACCATTGAAGGTTGGCACCGCCCGGTGAAGCGCTGACGCGTGACGACCAACGGTCGTCACCTACCGCGATGGGTACCCCGCAACCGGTAGGTACCCACCGTTGGTGGGTACGATTTACGCCGGCAGGAAGATGGACACGCACAACCCGCCCTCGCGGCGGTTCTGCAGCGACACGCGGCCCCCGTGGGCTTCGACGATCTCGCGGGTGAGCGCCAGGCCCAGCCCGGTGCCATTGCGCTTGGTGGAATAGAACGGCATCAACGCGTTCTGCAGCACCGCCTCGTTCATGCCCTTGCCGCGATCCAGCACCTCGATACGCAGCCACTGCGGCAGCCGGGTCAGGCGCAGCTCCACGTCATCATTGGGCGGCTCGGCTTCGCTGCACGCCTCATGCGCGTTCTTGAGCAGGTTCAGCAGGGCCTGGCCGAGCTGGGCGATGTCCACCCGACCCTGCAGGTCGTCGGGAATGTCGTCCATGCGGAACGGAATCTGCAGCTGCAAACCGGCCAGGAACTGTTTCCACTGCACGTTCTGCAGCTGCGGCTGCGGCAGCTTGGCAAAGCGCGCGTAGCCGCGGATGAAGCCTTCCAGATGCCGTGAACGGTCTTCGATGGTGGCGAACACCTCTTCCAGGCGCTCGGTCTTGCCGCGCCGGACCAGCTCGCCGCCCGAGTGCGCCAACGATGCAATTGGCGCCAGCGAGTTGTTGAGTTCGTGGCTGATCACCCGGATCACCTTCTTCCAGGTCTGCACTTCCTGGCGCCGCAGCTCGGCGGTGAGCAGGCGGATCAGCAGCAGGTCGTGCGGGCGGCCGTTGAGATGGAAGCTGCGCCGCGACAGATGGTAGACCTGCTCGTCATCCTCATCGGCCTCATCATCCGCGTCACCGGCGCCACTTACCGCGAACAGGCTGTCGCCGCCGCGCTCGATGGCATCGCGCAGCTCCACCGGCATGGTCTCCAGCACGTTCTGCATGGCCTGGCCTTCCAGCTTCCAGCCGTTGTGCAGCAGCTTGCGCGCGGCCAGGTTGGAGAACATCACGCGCTGCACGCCGTCGCCGCCGTTGGCCAGCAGCAGCATCGATACCGGCGTGTTCTGCACCATGGTGTCCAGCAGCAGTTCGCGCTGCACCAGCCCCTGGCGCTGTTCGCGCAGCACATCGCCCAGCTCGCGGTGCGCCTGGACCAGGTCGCCCAGTTCATCGTTGCCCGGCCAATACACGCTGAAGTTGTATTCGCCATCGCGGTAGCTGCTGGTGGTGCCCGACAGCGCCCGCAGCAGCGAGCGCACCGGTGCGGTGGCGCGGCGCAACGTCCACCACATCAGCACCAGCAGTGCCACGGTCGACACCAGCGTCACCAGCCAGCCGCGGTCCATCCAGTACGCCAGCAGCCACGGCCCGGCCGCAGCCAGCGCCAGCACCGGCAGCAGGCGCAGGAACAGGCGGAAGGTGAACGACGTGCGCTTCATTCGCGCGGAATACCGTAGCGGTCCATGCGGCGGTAAAGCGCCTGCCGGCTCAGGCCGAGTTCGGCCGCAGCCTGGGCGATGATGCCGTGGCTGTGCGAGAGCGCCGATTCGATCCGGCTGCGGTCCGGATCGGCGGTGGGCGTGGCCGCACGCGGCGCGGCGGCGGCGCGCGGCAGGTTCAGGTCGCCCACTTCAATACGCGGCCCCTGCGCAAGCAGGCCGGCGCGCTGGATGACGTTGCGCAGCTCGCGCACGTTGCCCGGCCACGCGTGGCGCTGCAATGCGCTGGCGGCGGCATTGGAGAGGGGCTTGCCATCGCCCAGGAAACGTTCGGCCAACGGCAGGATGTCGCCCGGGCGCTCGGCCAACGGCGGCAATGCCAGCTCGACGGTATTGAGGCGGTAGTAGAGATCTTCGCGGAACTGGCCGTCGCGGATCATCGCCGGCAGGTCGGCGTTGGTCGCGCTGATCACGCGCACCTTCACCTGGCGCTCGCGGTTGGAGCCCAACCGCTCGAAACGGCCGGTTTCCAGCACGCGCAGCAGCTTCATCTGGCCGCCCAGCGACAGGTTGCCGATCTCGTCGAGGAACAGCGTGCCGCCATCGGCGGCCTCGAACTTGCCTTCGCGCGCCTTGTTGGCGCCGGTGTAGGCGCCGGCCTCGGTACCGAACAGTTCGGCCTCGATCAGTTCGGACGGAATGGCGCCGCAGTTCAGCGCCACGAACGCGCCCTTGGCCACCAGCGAGTTGGCCTGGATGATCTCGGCGATCTTCTCCTTGCCTGCGCCATTGGGCCCGGTGATCAGCACCGGCAGCTCCGAGCGCGCGACCTGGCAGGCCAGGTTCACCACGCGTTCGCTGGCCGGGTCGGCCACCACCGCGCCACGCAGGTCGTAGCGCGCTTCCAGCGCGCTGCGGTCACGCTGCTCTCGTGCACGGCGGCGATCGAGCTCACGGCGGGTTTCAGACAGCTCCAGCAGGTTGTTGACCGTGGTCAGCAGCTTGCGGTCGTCCCACGGCTTGGCCAGGTAATCGGCGGCGCCGGCCTTGACCAGGTCCACCGCGCTGCTCAGATGGGTCCAGGCGGTGAGCAGGATCACCGGCAGGTCCGGGTGGCGGGCGCGGATCTGCTGGAACAGCGCCTCACCTTCTTCACCGGACGTGGTGTCCTCGGTGAAGTTCATGTCCTGGATGACCAGGTCCACCGGCTGCTGCTCCAGCAGCGCCAACCCTTCGTCCGGCGACAGCGCGTGCACGGCGTCGATGTCGTGCAGCGAGAACAGCACCTCCAGCGCGGTCGCCACGCTGGCATTGTCGTCAATGATCAGGATCGAAGGCATGCGGCAACGAAGGACCGGAAAGTAGGCAGAGAGTACCCGAGCGCCGGGCCCACCGGCAGGGTGGGCCCGGAAACGGCTTACGGGCGGTCCGGCGGGGACGGTGGCGCCGGGGGTCGCGGCGGCGGCGGCGGTTGCACCGCGCGCCATGCCGCCGTGGGCACGCTGACCACCTGGTCGCGCCCGGCGCGGCGTACCGTGACCGGTACGCTGGCCTTGTCGCTGGCCGACAGCGCGTCGGTCAGCTCGCCCACCTTGTGCACTGGCACGCCGTCCACGCGCAGTACCTCGTCACCGGCCTGCACGCCGAAGCGGCCGGCCGGCGTGGCGGCGGTGATGCTGACCGTGCCCTGCCCGGACTCGATGGTCAGCCGCGCGCCATCCTGGCGCCAGTCCATGCTGGACGATTCGGTGCGGGTGCTTTCGGCGCAGGCCGTGGTGCTGACCAGCAGCAGTGCAGCGAGCGCGATGCGGATCGAAGTGCTCGTCATGTCATGCACTCCGGGTCGCAACGGCCGGCGGCACCGCGGCCGCGCGATGGGCCGGGCCGAACACCGCCACCTGGCCCAGCAGCCACAGCAGCACCGCGCCGATCGGCAGGTAGGTGATCGGCATGCGCGGCAGCTCGTAGGCACCCATCAGCCACAGGTTGATCGAGTACGCCAGCAGCATCCCCAGCACGATACCCACCGTAGCCAGCAGGAAGTTCTCGGTCTGGAAATAGCGCAGGATCTGGCCGCGGGTGGCGCCCAGCGCACGGCGGATGCCGATCTGCTTGGTACGCTGCTGCACCCAGAAGCTGGCCAGGCCCACGATGCCCAGCGCGGTGACCACCAGCAGCGCCACGCAGACCGTGATCAGCAGGCCGACCATCGCGCGGTCATTCTGGAAGTACTTGGTGCGCTGTTCTTCGTAGGTCAGCTTGGCGCGCACCATGCGGCTGCTGTCCACCTTCTCCAGCGCGGCCACTGCGGCGGTGAGCACTTCCTGGCGTCGCGCCGCGTCGGTCACCCGGATCAGGTACGTGCCCATATCGTAGTTGACCCGCACCGGCAGGATCATCGAATAGCCGGTGTCGGACTCCACCGTCACCGGGCGCGCCAGTTCCTTCACCACGCCGACGATGCGCAGTGGCATGCGCCCGCTGTAGATCGTCTTGCCGATGGCCTGGCCATCCGGGAACAGCTTGGTGGCGGCCTTGCTGCTCAGGATCACCGCCGAGCCGCGTTGCTCGATGGTGGCGTCCTTCTCCACGTCTTCCAGGTTGGCGAATTCGTCGCCCTCGAAGTCGCGGCCGGCCACCAGCTGCAGGCCCATGGTATCCAGCGTACCTTCCATGGAGAAGTACTGCGCGGCGTTGAAGTTGGGGCGTTCCTGGTCGGGGATCAGCGACAGGCTGGTGTTCCAGGAGTTGCGCCGGAACGGCAGCTGGTTGATCGCCACTGCGTTCTTGACCCCGGGGATGGAACGCAGCGCGGCCAGGTCCTCACGGGTACGCGCGGTGGCATTGACCTGCTTGCCGATGCCGCCCAGCCGCACTTCCAGCAGCTCCTGTTCGGCAATGCCGCTGGGCTGGTTGATCTTTTCCAGGCGCTGGCCGATCAGGAACAGCGCGTTGCAGACGATGGCGCAGGTGAGCGCGATCTCCAGCACGATGAGGGCGGCGGCGGTCTTGTGCCGGCGCAGCGTGCTCAGGATGGGTCGGATATCCATGATGTGCTCCGGATCCTTACTGCGATTTGAGTTGGATGGCGGGGGTGACCTGCATGGCGCGCAGCGCCGGCAGGAAACCGGCCAACAGGCTGGCGGCCAAGGTCAGGCCGAAGGTGAGCAGCAGCATCTTGCCGTCCAGCGTGGCCAGCTTGGCGTAGTCCACGGGCTGCTGGCGCACCGCGTACAGCCCCAGCAGGGCCAGGCCAAGGCCCAGCACGCCACCGGCCAGGCCGACGGTGCCGGCTTCAACCAGCGACTGCAGGAAGATCTGCCCGCGGCTGGCGCCCAGGGCACGGCGCACGCCGATTTCGCCGCTGCGGCGCAGGAACTTGGCCAGCAGCAGGCCCACCGTGTTGATCAGGCACACCGCCAGGAAACCCAGTGCCAGCCACAGCTGCAGGCGCACGTCGCTGGGCACCACCTGCTTGAAGTCCAGCCACTCCATCACGTTGCGCAGGCGCACGTTGGACGGGCGCTGGAAGCGACCGGCGGCCTTCTGCTGCGCCGAATAGTTCTCCAGGTAGGCGCGGTAGTCGGCGGCATCGGCCGGCGAGGCCAGTTCAACCCAGTACTGCATCCACACGCACGGTGCGTTGAGCGCGGTTTCCTCGCCGTTGGCGTTGTCCCAGCAGTTCATGTTGCCGTTGCGGCCGAACTTCAGGTCCAGGGCGGTGAACACCGGCACGAAGATGTCTTCGCTGTCGCCGTAGCGGCCGGTTTCCAGGTCGTAGAAGTGCGGGTTGGGATTCCATTCGTCCAGCACGCCCACGATGTTGAAGGTGTGCCCATCCATGCGCAGTGGCTTGCCCACGCTGTTCTGGCCATTGAACAGTTTCTCGTTCAGCGCCTTGGAGATCACCGCCACGCGGCCACGGCCTTCGTCTTGGTCGGCTTTCCAGCCCTGGCCGTACTTGAACGGTGCATCGAACATGGTGAAGAAGTCGGTGGAGGTGTAGCGCGCGTCGGTGTCGAACGGGCGCAGCGTGCTGTTGTCCGGCTCGATCGTGACCCCACCGCCGGTCATCAGCACCTGGTGCTTGGCCTTCTTCTCGCGCAGCAGGGTTTCGCCGTCGAAGCGGGTGACCTGTTCTTCGGGTTCCTCGCTGGGCTGGTAGCCGATCATCGGGCGCGGATCGACCTGCACGTTGAACAGGCGGTCGCTCTTCTGCGGGATCGGATCGCCCGACAGCACATGGAACACGGTCAGGGTGGTCATGGAGGCGCCGATGCCCAGCGCGATGGCGATCACCATCAGCGCGGTCAGCACCTTGTTGCGCCGGAAGCTGCGCAGGGCCAGTCGGAAATAGTAGGCGAGCATGGTGGCGGGCCTCAGTCGTTGAGCGTGGCGACGGCAACGCGCGGGGTGGCCAGCACCGGTTCGCGCACCAGGTCGGTGGCCTGGCCATCGACGATGTGCACGTTGCGCTGGGCACGCGCGGCCAGTTCCGGGTCATGGGTGACCATGACGATGGTGGTGCCGGCGGCGTTGATCTCTTCCAGCAGTTCCATCACCCCACGGGCCATCTGGCTGTCCAGGTTGCCGGTCGGTTCGTCGGCCAGCAGCAGGCGCGGGCTGCCGGCCAGGGCGCGGGCGATGGCGGCGCGCTGCTGCTGGC
>NZ_JASCOP010000075.1:0-20012 GCF_029959395.1 Stenotrophomonas sp. PS02300 | reverse complement strand
CGACAAAGGTGGGTCGGGGCCGGTTTGCGGGGGTGTGAGCGGCATGGATGCCGCGACCAAGCCCCCAGGGATGGGTTCACGGCGCCCCCCGCAAACCGGCACCGACCCGCCAAGCCCTCAGACAGCGCACAGCCGACGCCTTTGACGTTGACGTTGACGTTGACGTTCAACCGTCAAATTCCCGACAACGGAACACCGGCGCATTACGGCACGCCCTTTGCATGTAGCCAGGAAGCAATCCTATGGAGCTTCCCCTCGTGGCCGCAGCCGCTGACAAAACCAAGAAATCCACCGACAAGGACAAGGCCGCCAAGCCGCGCAGCCCCCTCCTCGTCACCGCCCTGATCGCCGTCGTCGCCGCTGGCGCCGCCGGTGGCGGCGTGTGGTACTTCACCCAGTCCCACGACGAGAAGACGCCCGCCAAGGCCGCCGCCGCCAAATCGGCCGTGCCCGCCCCCGCCCAGTACTTCGGCCTCGAACCCCCGTTCGTCGTCAACCTCAGCAGCAGCTTCGACGGCCCCCGCTACCTCCAGGTCGAAGTCCAGCTCATGACCCGCGACCCGGCCGCGCTCGAAGCCATCAAGCTTCACGCCCCCGCCATCCGCGCCAAACTGCTCATGCTCTTCTCCCAGGTCGAACCGGCCCAGATCGCCGACCGCGCCGGCAAAGAACGCCTGCAGGCCGACTCCCTGGCCGAAGTGCAGAAACTGCTCAAAGCCGAAACCGGCAACAAGGGCGTCGACGAACTGCTGTTCACCAGCTTCGTCACCCAGTAAGGGCATCCCATGAATGACCTGCTTTCCCAGGACGAAATCGATGCCCTGCTGCATGGCGTCGATTCCGGCGCCGTCGAAACCGAAGTCGACGCCATCGCCCCCGGCGAAGCGCGCAACTACGATTTTGCCAGCCAGGACCGCATCATCCGGGGCCGCATGCCGACCCTGGAGATGGTCAACGAGCGCTTCGCCCGCCTCTGGCGCATCGGCCTGTTCAACCTCATCCGCCGCTCCGCCGAACTGTCCGTGCGCGGCATCGAGTTGATCAAGTTCAACGACTACATGCACTCCCTGTATGTACCGACCAACCTCAACCTGATCCGCTTCAAGCCCCTGCGCGGCACCGGCCTGATCGTCTTCGAGCCCACCCTCGTGTTCGCCATCGTCGACAACTTCTTCGGCGGCGACGGGCGCTACCCCACCCGCATCGAAGGCCGCGAATTCACCGCCACCGAAATGCGCGTCATCCACCTCCTGCTCAAGCAGACCTTCGCCGACCTGCGCGAAGCCTGGGCCCCGGTGATGGATGTCGAGCTTGAATACATCAACTCCGAGATCAACCCCCACTTCGCCAACATCGTCACCCCGCGCGAATACGTCGTGGTCTGCCGCCTGCATGTCGAACTCGACGGCGGTGGTGGCGACATCCACGTCACGTTGCCCTACTCGATGCTCGAACCGATCCGCGAACTGCTCGACGCCGGCATCCAGAGCGACCGCAACGACCGCGACGAAAGCTGGGGCACCATGCTGCGCGAACAGCTCAACATCGCCGAAGTCACCCTCTCCAGCGTGCTCGCCACCAAGCGCATGAGCCTGCGTGACCTGACCCAGCTGAAGATCGGCGACATCCTGCCCATCGACCTGCCCCCGCAGGTGCCCCTGTGCGTGGAGAACATTCCCGTGTTCACCGGCCAGTTCGGCGTCGCCAACGGCATGAACGCCGTCAAGATCACCGCCACCCACCCCCCGGGCACCCGCCCGCGCGCTCCCGTTATCCAGGAAGACCCGCAATGAACGACGACATCGAAACCAACGAACCGGCACCGGCGCAGTTCACCAACCTGCACTCCGACGAGACTGGCGGCGGCCCGGATCTGAACCTCGACGTGATCCTCGACGTACCGGTCACCCTGTCGCTGGAAGTCGGCCGCGCCCGCCTGCCCATCCGCAACCTGCTGCAGCTCAACCAGGGCTCGGTGGTCGAACTGGAACGCGGCGCCGGCGAATCGCTCGACGTGTTCGTCAACGGCACCCTCATCGCCCACGGCGAAGTGGTGGTCATCAACGACCGCTTCGGCGTGCGCCTGACCGACGTCGTCAGCCCCAGCGAACGGATCCGGAGACTGCGTTGATTTCCCTGGCACTCATTGCCGCCGGTGCACCGGCGGCCAAGGTTGGCCAGCACGCCGCCGCGGCACCCAGCATGTTCGGCGCCGTGCTCGCACTGCTGGCCGTGCTGGCGCTGATCGTCGGCCTGGGCTGGGTGCTCAAGCGCATGCCCGGCAGCGGCTTCAAGCCCGCCGACGGCCTGCGCGTGGTGGCCAGCCTCAACGTGGGTGCCAAGGAACGCGTCGTCGTCGTGGATATCAACGGCGAACAGCTGCTGCTCGGCGTCACCGCCGGCGGCATCAATACCCTGCACCGCCTGCCCGAACCGCTGCCCACCCCGGAACCGGCGCGCCTGCCGGATTTCAAGAACCTGCCGAATTTCGCCCAGCTCCTGCAACAGCGGCTGCGCAAGGAAAAATGATCATGCGTGGCCCCCGTGCATCCTGGACCCGTTACCTGCCGTTGCTGCTGACCCTGCTGCTGTGCGCGTTGCCCGCGCTGGCCATGGCCGCGCCCGGCCTGCCCGGCAGCCCCGCGCTGCCGGACGTGAATGTCGGCAAGATCGGCGGCCAGCCGGTCAGCCTGCCGCTGCAGACCCTGCTGCTGATGACCGCGATCACCCTGATCCCGTCGATGCTGCTGGTGCTCACTGCCTTCACCCGCATCATCATCGTGCTCGGCCTGCTGCGCCAGGCACTGGGCACCGGCCAGACCCCGTCCAACCAGGTGCTGCTGGGCCTGGCCCTGTTCCTGACCGCCATGGTGATGCTGCCGGTATGGCAGAAGGCCTGGGGCAGCGGCATGGCGCCCTACCTCAACGGCGAGATCGATTTCCAGACCGCCTGGACCCTGACCACCCAGCCGCTGCGCGCCTTCATGCTGGCCCAGATCCGCGAAACCGACCTGATGACCTTCGCCGGCATGGCCGGGCATGGCACTTACGCCAGCCCCGATGCCATTCCGTTCCCGGTGCTGGTCGCTTCCTTCGTCACCAGCGAACTGAAGACCGCCTTTGAGATCGGCTTCCTGATCTTCATCCCGTTCGTGATCATCGACCTGGTCGTGGCCAGCGTGCTGATGTCGATGGGCATGATGATGCTCTCGCCGATGCTGGTCTCGGCGCCCTTCAAGATCCTGCTGTTCGTGCTGGTCGACGGCTGGGTGCTGGTGGTCGGCACGCTCGCCGCCAGCTTCAACGCCGTCTGAGGTCGCCATGACGCCCGAACTTGCCCTGACCGAACTGCGCGGTGGCCTGATCACCGTGCTGTGGGTGGCCGGCCCGCTGCTGCTGACCGTGCTGATCGTCGGCGTGGTGGTCGGCGTGGTGCAGGCGGCCACCCAGCTCAACGAACCCACCATCGCCTTCGTGGCCAAAGCCGCCGCGCTCACCGCCGTGCTGTTCGCGCTGGGCAGCCTGCTGATCGGCCACCTGGTCGAGTACACCACGCTGCTGTTCCAGCGCATACCGCACCTGATCGGATAGCCGCGCGATGGATTCGGCAACCCAGATGGCCGCCGACGGGCTCAACGCCTTCGGCATGATCGGCACCGTGCTGTGGACCATGCTGCGCATCGGCGCCATGATCATGGCGATGCCGCTGGTCGGCAGCCGCGCGGTGCCGAACCGGGTGCGCGTCATGCTCTCCGGCGCACTTGCCATCGCGTTGTCGCCGATGCTGCCGCCGGTCCCGGCGTGGACCGGTTTTGATGCCGCCACCGTGCTCAGCATCGCGCGCGAACTGGCCATCGGCGTGTCCATCGGCTTCCTGCTGCGGCTGGTGTTCGAAGCCGGCGCCATGGCCGGCGAACTGGTCTCGCAGGGTACCGGCCTGGCCTTCGCGCAGATGAGCGATCCGATGCGCGGCGGTACGTCCGGCGTGATCGGCCAGTGGTTCTATCTGCTGTTCGGCCTGCTGTTCTTCGCCGCCAACGGGCACCTGGCGTTGATCTCGCTGGTAATGGACAGCTACAAGGCAGTGCCGATCGGCGCATCACTGCCCGACCTCGACGCGTTCATCAGCGCCGCACCTACGTTCCTGCTGCAGGTACTGCGCGGTGCATTGACGCTGTCGCTGCCCATCACGGTGGCCATGCTGGCCGTCAACCTGGCCTTCGGCGTACTGGCGCGTGCCGCTCCCGCGCTCAATCCGATCCAGCTGGGCCTGCCGGTCGCGCTGCTGCTGGGCCTGTTCCTGCTCACCGTGCTTGCCGGTGAAATGGGCCCGCCCGTGCAACGTCTTTTCGACGCTGCCTTCCAGGCCGCAGACGGCCTCACCCGCTAGAAGTTGCGAAACAACGTACGCGCGCGTATGTAAATCGGGTGATGGTCGCGTGATGGCGGCATGAAATTTGGCCGAATATGCGCTTGCCCTGCCCCCCATCTGTGTCGTTACCATGCGCCTACGGCAGGGGGAACGTGCCTGAGCAGTCCGCGCAGAAGCGCGGTCCAGTCTTTCTAGATTGCAGCTGTGTACGCCAGGGAGAGTCATGATGCTCGTCGGCAGTTACACCCCATGGTTGGTCGTGGTTTCGCTGCTGGTCGCCATCATGGCGTCCTTCACTGCGCTGGACATGGCCAATCGGGTCACCACCGCGCCCTCGCCGAGGATCAGCGTGCTGTGGCTGCTGGGCGGCGGTTGCGCCATGGGCCTGGGTATCTGGTCCATGCACTTCATCGGCATGCTGGCCTTCAAGCTGCCCATTCCACTGGGGTACGACCTTGAACTGACCGCCGTATCGTTGTTGGCGGCGATAGCGTCCTCCATCTTCGCGCTCTGGCTGGTCTCGCGCGCCACGCTGCCGCATTCGCGACTGGCGCTTGGCGCGTTGCTGATGGGCAGTGGCATCGCAACCATGCATTACCTGGGCATGGCCGCCATGCTCATGCGCCCCGGCATCGAATACCACCCGGGCTGGTTCACGCTGTCGCTGATCATCGCGGTGGCCGCATCGTGGGTCGCGCTGTACGTTGCCTTCCGCCTGCGCCACAACGAAACCCAGCTGCAGCATCGGCTGGCCCCGGCAGTGGTGCTGGGCGCGGCCATCGTCGGCATGCACTACACCGGCATGGCTGCAGCACAGTTCCCGGCCGACAGCATCTGCGGCGCAGCGGCCGGCACCGGCCTGCAGACCCAGTGGCTGGCGGCACTGGTGATGGTGCTCACCATCGCCATCCTGGCCGTGGTGCTGCTGGTGTCCTGGCTGGACCAGCGCCAGCAGGCGCAGCTGTTGCGGTTGCGCAACCAGCACCTGCGCACGTCACTGGACGATGCGCACGCCGAGCTCAGCCAGGCCGCACTGCATGATCCGCTGACCCACCTGCCCAACCGCCTGCTGCTGCAGCAGCGCATCGAACAGGCCCTGGTGGATGCCGAACAGCGCGGCGGGCGCTTCGCGGTCATGTTCATGGACCTGGACGGCTTCAAGCAGGTCAACGATGCCTACGGCCACCAGACCGGCGATGCCCTGCTGGTCGCCGTGGCCACCCGCACCCGGCAGTTGCTGCGCGCCGCCGATGTGATGGCGCGCCTGGGCGGCGACGAATTCGTGCTGGTGGTGGGCATCGACAACGACGAGGACGTGTCCACCCTGGCCGGCCGCATCATCCAGGCCGTGGGTACCGGAAACCTGGTGCCCGGGCATGAACTGCAGGTCACCGCCAGCATCGGCATCGCCATCTGCCCCGACCACGCCACCACCGAACGCCAGTTGATGGGCTATGCGGACGCGGCGATGTACCAGGCCAAGGAGGCTGGACGCAACGCGTTCGTGGTGTTCGCCGAGTGGATGAGCGACAGCGCCGAACAGCAGTTCCGGCTGCTGGCCGACCTGCGCCGCGCGATCCAGGCCAACCAGCTGTTCCTGCACTACCAGCCGAAAGTGCGGGTGAGTACCCACCAGGTCTGCGGTGCCGAGGCGTTGATCCGCTGGAACCACCCCGAGCACGGCCTGATACCGCCGGATCGCTTCATCCGCCTGGCCGAGCGCAGCGGCGTGATCCACGAAATCGGGCGCTGGGTGCTCAACGAAGCCTGCCGCCAGCTGCGGCGCTGGCACGATGCCGGCCATGACGGCTGGTCGGTGTCGGTGAACCTGTCGCCGCTCCAGTTTGGCTCCCCGAACCTTCTGAACGAGATCAGCGACGCGCTGAAACTGCACCGGGTCGAGCCGCGGCGGCTGGTGCTGGAAATCACCGAAAGCGCGGTGATGCGCGATACCGAGACCAGCCTGCGACTGCTGCAGGCACTGGCGCGGCTGGGCGTGGGCATTTCCATCGACGACTTCGGCACCGGTTATTCCAGCCTGCTGTACCTCAAGCGCCTGCCGGCCACCGAGATCAAGATCGACCATGCCTTCGTACGCGACCTGGAAAACAGCTCCGAAGACGTGGTGATCGTCTCGGCCATCGTGGCGCTGGGGCATGCGCTGGACATGGACATCGTGGCCGAAGGCGTGGAAACCGCTGGCCAGCGTTCCTACCTGGAGCGGCTGGGCTGCGACTTCCTGCAGGGTTACCTGCTCGGCCGCCCGGTCGACGCCGAGCGCTTCCTGCAGCTGCACGACCTGCCGCGCCCACGGATGGTGGTCTCCCAGGACCACAAAGCTTCGCAGGGCGGGCATTTCCTGGATTAGCCGCACACGCAGCCACGCAGGGCGTGGCTCTACGGCTGTGGCTGTGGCCGTTGCCGTTGCCGTTGCCGTTGCCGTTGCCGTTGCCGGTAGGGTCGCATCCCAATCGACTGCACGTGCATTGCCCGCGTTCGATGGCGGCATGACCTTCGTCGGGGAACGCTCCTTCGCCTCCGGTCATGCGTTACGGAACGTTGAACCCGTCACTGCAGTCGTTTGGGAACCGACCCTACCCCGCGCCGATCCGTCCGGGGATCACGTGCACTTCCGCAACACTACTGCCCCTGCCACGATCAATCCGGCGGCGATCCATCGTTGTAGGGTGACCCGCTCGCGCAATACCAACGCGGAGATCAGCACGCCAAACAGGATCGAGGTCTCGCGCAGCGCCGAGACCATCGCCACCGGCGCCTGCGTCATCGCCCAGAGCACCACCCCGTACGATGTCAGCGTACCAATACCACCCACGAGACCGTAGCCCCAGTTCGCCCGTGCATAGGCGATAAGTTGCGGCGCGCGGGTGGAGAGTGCCCAGATCGGCAGTGGCAACCCCGACAACAGGAACAACCACAAGGTGTAGCCCAGCGCCGAACCGGACTGCCGCGCCCCAAAGGCGTCCACCAGCGTATAAGTGGCAATTACCCCGGCGTTGAGCAGGGGCAGCCACATCTGCCGCCGTACGATCCCGTGCGACATGCACAGAATACCGAAGCAGATCAGCCCGATTCCGGCCCATGCCAATCCCGGAAGCCGTTCGCCAAGCACCACCCCACCTACCAGCGCCACCAGGATCGGCGCGCAACCACGCATCAACGGGTAGGCCGCGCTCATGTCGGTCACCCGGTAGGTGCGCGCCACCAGCAGGTAGTAACCCGCCTGCAGCACGGTCGACCCGGCCAGCCACGGCCAGCTGCGCGGATCCGGCGCGGTCACGAAAGGCAGACAGGCCACCGCGATCAACGCCGCAGAGCCGGTCACCAGGATCGTGGTGAACAACGTATCGCTGCCGCGCTTGACGATGGCATTCCAGCTCGCGTGCAGGAGACCTGCGAACAGCACGATAACGAAAAGGACGGGCGGCATCGGAGAAGTGGGAAACCGGGCCCGGTAGGGTCGCATCCCAATCGACCGCCCGTACATCCCCAACGTCCGGTCAGGGCAGGACCTTCAACGAAGAAGGCCGTTGCCGTTCAGTGGCCATTCGTCACCGGTGGACTCCCTCACCCCAGTGGATTCCTGACTTCCCAGTCAAAGCCGTCGCCGCGCAGACTGGCCAGGATCACGCGCCGCACATCGTCATGGATCACACCTGCCTGCATCAGGTTGTCTTCTTCGGCCCGCTGGCCGGATCGTCCGAACATCTGGTGGTTCGGATCCAGGCACTTCTGATGCAGCTCATAGGTATCGATGGGGGAGGTTCGTCCAACGAAGCGCTCAAGGTTGACGACCACGCTCACTACCGTGGCTTTCGCACAGGGGCCATCAGGCAAGGTCACGACATCGCTCGGCGGCTCGCTCGCCGGCGCGCTGCCGGGGCCGTTATGCACGCTCTGGAGGTCGGCCGATGGTGCCGGCGCGGCACTCTGCCGGGCCGGGGAACCTCCCGCCAGTGTGAGCAGTGCGGAATTTGCGGAGGTCAAAGAGGACGGCTGCATGACGGGTACCGGAATGAGGTGCGCCATGGTGGAGGCAGCCGTTCCGCTGCGCTTCCACAAACCGCGCATGGCATCGCCGGAAACGGAACGGTTCTTGCACCACCCCGGGTAATCCCCGTGGTGCCCTGCTCCCGATGTCCGACGAAGAACAAGCCGGCGAAAAAACCGAACAACCTACCGAAAAACGCCTGCGCGACGCCCGTGAACAGGGCAACATCCCGCGTTCGCGCGAGCTGGCCACCGCCGCCGTGTTCGGCGCCTCGGTGCTGGCGCTGATGGCGTTTTCCGGCGGCATGGCCAGCAGCGCCAAGGACTGGATGAAGCTGGCCCTGACCCCGGAACCGGGCCTGCGCTTCGAGCCGCTGGGGTTGTTCAACCATTTCGGGCACCTGTTCCTGCAGCTGATGCTGGCCTTGTGGCCGCTGCTGCTGGTCTGCCTGCTGGCCAGCTTCCTGGCCCCGGTGGCCATGGGCGGGCTGCGCTGGTCGAACAAATCGCTGATGCCGCAGTTCAGCCGGCTCAGCCCGATGGCCGGCATGAAACGCCTGTACGGCGCCGAGGCCATCGGCGAATTCACCAAATCCCTGCTGCGCATCGTGTTCGTCGGCACCGCCGCCGGGCTGGTGGTCTGGCACGGCATCCGCGGGCTGCGCGACCTGGTCCACCAGCCGCTGGAAGCGGCCATGGTCCACGGCCTGGGCTTCACCCTGAAGCTGATGCTGGCCACCGGCGGGGCCATGATGCTGCTGGCCGCCATCGATGCGCCGTACCAGCGCTGGAACTGGATGCGCAAGCTGAAGATGACCCGCGAGGAGCTGCGCCGGGAAATGAAGGAAAGCGAGGGCAGCCCGGAAGTGAAGGGCCGCATCCGCCAGCTGCAGCAGCAGATGTCCAACCGCCGGATGATGGAAGCGGTGCCCACCGCCGACGTGGTGGTGGTCAACCCCACCCACTACGCCGTGGCCCTCAAATACGACGGCGGCAAGATGGGCGCCCCCACCGTGGTGGCCCTGGGCGTGGACGAAACCGCCCTGCGCATCCGCCAGGTGGCCGACGGCAACAAGGTCGCCATCGTCTCGGCCCCGCCTTTGGCACGCGCCTTGTATCGGGAAGGTCAACTTGGAAAGGAAATTCCCGTGAGACTGTATTCGGCCGTTGCCCAGGTGCTGTCCTACGTCTACCAGCTGCGTACCTGGCGGGGTGGACCGATGCCGGCCGCGCCCAGCATCGACGTGGATGAGTTCGGCAAGGGAGGCCGCCCATGAGCGCCCAGCCCGCCGGCATGAACACCCGCCGCGCCCTGGACATGATCCGCCAGGGCCTGGGCGCCCCGCTGATCGTGCTGGCCCTGCTGGCCATGGTGGTGGTGCCGCTGGCCGCCCCGGTGCTGGATGCGCTGTTCACCTTCAACATCGCCATCTCGCTGATGGTGCTGCTGGCGGTGGTGTACGTGAAGCGCCCGCTGGATTTCACCATCTTCCCGATCGTGCTGCTGATCACCACCATGCTGCGACTGGCGCTGAACGTGGCCTCCACCCGCGTGATCCTGCTCAACGGCCAGAACGGCCATGAGGCGGCCGGCAAGGTGATCGCCGCGTTCGGCGAATTCGTGATCGGCGGCAACTACGCCGTGGGCATCGTGGTCTTCGCGATCCTGACCATCATCAACTTCGTGGTCATCACCAAGGGTGCCGGCCGCGTGTCCGAAGTGACCGCGCGCTTCATCCTGGACGCCATGCCCGGCAAGCAGATGGCGATCGACGCCGACCTCAACGCCGGTTTGCTGACGCGTGAGGAAGCCAAGCTGCGCCGTGAAGAAGTCCGCGAGGAAGCCGACTTCTACGGCGCCATGGACGGTGCCAGCAAGTTCATCCGCGGCGATGCCATCGCCGGCATCCTCATCCTGTTCATCAACATGATCGGCGGCCTGGCGGTCGGCGTGCTCCAACACGGCATGCCGTTCGGCGAAGCGGCCGCCACCTACACCCTGCTGTCGATCGGTGACGGCCTGGTGGCGCAGCTGCCGGCGCTGCTGGTGTCCTCGGCAGTGGCCATGCTGGTCACCCGCGCCTCGCGCTCGCAGGACATGGCCCAGGCCATGATGGGCCAGGTGTTCGGCCAGCACCGCGCACTGACCATCGCCGCGGCGATCCTGGGCCTGGTCGGCCTGGTCCCGGGCATGCCCAACGTCGCCTTCTTGACGCTGTCGGCGATCCTCGGCTTCATCGCCTGGACGCTGTGGAAGAAGAGCGTGGCCGCCGAACGCGCCGCCGCCGCACCGGCCGCCGGCCCGACCAATGCGCTGGGCCTGCCTGGCGCCAGCAACCCCTCGCCCACCGCCGAACTGACCTGGGACGAACTGCGCCCGGTCGATCCGCTCGGCTTGGAAGTGGGCTACCGGCTGATTCCGCTGGTGGACAAGAACCAGGGCGGCGAACTGATGGCGCGCATCAAGGGCGTGCGCCGCAAGCTCACCCACGACATCGGCTTCCTGATCCCGTCGGTGCACATCCGCGACAACCTGGAACTGGGTGCCAGCGCCTACCGGCTGCTGATCCACGGCGTGCCGGTGGCCACCGCCGAGATCCATCCCGACCGCGAGCTGGCACTGGACCCGGGCAGTGCGCTCGGCGCGCTGGAAGGCATCGCCGGCAAGGACCCCGCGTTCGGGCTGGATGCCACCTGGATCCAGCCGCACCAGCGGGCGCACGCCGAATCGATGGGCTACACCGTGGTCGACCCGGCCACCGTGGTCGCCACCCACCTCTCGCACCTGATCCGCGAACACGCCCCGGAACTGCTGGGCCACGAAGAAGTGCAGCAGCTGCTGGCCAACCTGGCCAAGAGCGCGCCCAAGCTGGTTGAAGACCTCACCCCCAAGGCGCTGCCGCTGTCGGTGGTGGTGCGGGTGCTGCAGAACCTGTTGATCGAACGCATCCCGGTGCGCCAGCTGCGCAAGATCGCCGAATCGCTGGTCGAGAACGCGCCGATGAGCCAGGACCCCGGCGTACTGACCGCCGCCGTGCGCAACGCGCTGGGCCGTTTCATCGTCCAGGAGATCGCCGGCATGTCCGCCGAGCTGCCGGTGTTCACCCTCAACCCGCAACTGGAACGCGTCTTGCAGGAGTCCACCCAAGGGAACGGCGCCGCGCTGGAACCCGGACTCGCTGAGCGACTGCACCAGAGCCTGGCCGAATGTGTCAGCAAGCAGGAAGCGAAGAACGAGCCCGCGGTGGTGTTGGTACCCGGTCCGGTACGTGCCGCGCTGGCACGGCTGGTACGCCACAGCGTTCCGTCGCTGTCCGTGCTGGCCTACAGCGAGGTACCCGAGGACAAGCGGTTGAAGCTGGTCGGCACGATCAGCTGAGCCGGAACTCCGACAGCAACGCGTCAGAAAACAGACACCCCCATTTCGCAATCACCGCAGCAGGACAAGAAGGGAACCCCGGACCGTGCAGACCACCGACAACCAGCGCTTCCCTTCCACCCCCCAGCCGCCCCAGTCCCGGTACCACAGCATGAAAATCAAACGCTTCGTCGCTCCCGATATGCGCTCTGCCATGAACCTGGTGCGCAAGGAACACGGTCCGGATGCCGTGATCCTGTCCAATCGCCGGATCGAGGAAGGCGTGGAAATCGTGGCCGCGGCGAACTATGACGAAGGCGCGGTGCAGCGCGCACTGGAAGCGGCGCGCAAGGACGTGGCCCCGCCGCCGCCGGCCCCGCGCCCGCGCAATGCCGCCGATGCGGTGATCGCCGCCGTGACCCGCCGCAAGGCACCGGCCACCGCGCCGGAACCGGTCGCCGCCACCACCTCGGCCGTGGCCGCCCTGGCCCGCGCCGCCGTGGGCGCCACCGGCCGCACCCTGGACAGCGCCAACGAAATCGTGCCGCCGCCGGGCAGCAGCGGCTTCGCCGCCACCCTGGCCCGCGCCAACGTGCAGCCGGCCCACCAGCTGCCGGAACAGATCTTCGCCCCGTTCAATGTCGAACAGGCTGCCGCCGCCGAACGCGCCGTGGCTGCGCCGGTCGCCGACGCCGCACCGGTCGTTGTGGAAGCACCGGTCCGCGCCGCTGCGCCGGCCCCGGCCAACCGCGCCCGCTTCATCATCGACCCGCCGCTGGACGAAGCACCGCTGTTTGAGATGCACGCCCCGGCCGGCCGCACCAGCGTGCCGCCGCAGCTGCCGCAGATGCCGGCGCAGCAGATGCAGCGCGCTCCGCTCGAAACCCCGGCCGCCCCGCTGTGGGAAACCGTGCCGGTGGTCCCGGCCGCCGCCAGCCCGGCCATCCAGATCGACGATTCGGCGGTGTTTGCTGCACCCGCCCCGGTGGCTGTGGACGACTTCGCCGCGCCGGTTGCTGCGATGACGGTTGCTGCCCCGGTCGAGCCGACGCTGCAGGCCGCCAACGAACCGACGGTGCCCGCCGAGGTCATCACCGTCCCGCTGCCTGCCGTCGCCGCCCCGGTGACCCTGGTCCGCGACGATGAGGAACTGCGCCAGCTGCGCCATGAAGTGGCCGGCATGCGCACCGTCATCGAGCGCGAAATGAACCGCTTCACCGACGAGCGCCTGCGCGGCTCGGCGGTGCGTGCCGCCGCGCTGGACCTGATGGACGAATACGGCTTCGACGCCGGCATCTGCCGCGACGTGGCCCTGCAGATCCCGCTGGACACCGAAGCCCACCGCGGCCGCGGCCTGATGCTGGGCCTGCTGTCCAAGAAGCTGCCGATCGCCCCGGTCGACCCGCTCGAGGCCGGCGGCGTGATCGCCCTGGTCGGCCCCACCGGTGCCGGCAAGACCACCACCATCGCCAAGCTCGCGTCGCGCTTCGCCGAAGCCCACGCCGCCCGCGACGTGGCCCTGGTCACCACCGATACCGCCCGCATCGGCGCCCGCGAGCAGCTGTACGGCTTCGGCCGCCAGCTTGGCATCGCCGTGCATGAAGCCAACAGCGGCAGCGACCTGGCCCAGCTGCTGGAGCGCCTGAAGGACTACAAGCTGGTGCTGATCGACACCGCCGGCCTGGGCCCGCGTGACCGCGCCCTGGCCGCCCAGCTGCAGTGGCTGCGTGCCGCTCCACAGATCCGCACCCTGCTGGTGCTGCCGGCCAACACCAGCTTCGGCGACATGGACGAGGTGGTCCGCCGCTTCAGCGGCGCCAACCCGCAGGGCGTGGTGCTGAGCAAGCTGGACGAGACCGGCCGCTTCGGTACCGCCCTGTCGGTGGCCGTCGACCACCGCCTGCCGATCACCTGGGTCACCGATGGCCAGGACGTTCCCGAAGACCTGCACCGGGCCAGTGCAGCCAATCTTGTACTTCGCCTTGAAGATTTGCGCCGCGCGGCCGATATGCCCTGCAACCCGGAGTTGAACCATGCCGTCGCGTGAGTATGAAAACCTGACCAGGACCTTCCCGTTGTCGGCCACCCGCAGCCAGCCGCTGGGCCCGGTCCGCACCATCGCCGTCACCGGCGGCAAGGGCGGCGTGGGCAAGACCAACGTGTCGGCCAACCTGGCCGTGGCGCTGGCCGACATGGGCAAGCGCACGCTGCTGCTGGATGCCGACCTGGGCCTGGCCAACATCGATGTGATCCTGGGCCTGCAGCCCAAGCTGACCCTGGCCGACCTGGTCGCCGGGCGCTGCACGCTGGATGAAGTGATCCTGGAAGGCCCCGGCGGCGTGCTGGTGGTGCCGGCCGCGTCCGGCCGCCGCCACATGGCCGAACTGCAGCCGGCCGAACACGTGGGCCTGGTCAACGTGTTCTCCGAACTGGAACGCGACCTCGACTTCATGGTGGTCGACACCGCTGCCGGCATCACCGACGGCGTGCTCACCTTCTGCCAGGCCGCCCAGGACACCGTGGTGGTGGTCTGCGACGAGCCGGCCTCGATCACCGACGCCTATGCCCTGATCAAGGTGCTCTCGCGCGAACGTGGCGTGGACCGCATCCAGGTGGTGGCCAACATGGTGCGCGACCCCAACGAAGGCCGCGTGCTGTATGAAAAGCTCAGCCGGGTCTGCGACAAGTTCCTGGCCGATGTCTCGCTGAACTACCTGGGCTGCGTGCCGCAGGACGACTGGCTGCGCCTGTCGGTGCAGCGCCAGCAGCCGGTGGTGAAGGCCTACCCGTCCAGCCCGTCGGCGCAGGCGATCGCCGAGATCGCCCGCCGCACCGCGCGCTGGCAGGCCCCGACCGAGCCGCGCGGCGGCGTTGAATTCTTCCTGGAACGCATCCTCAAGCAACGCGGGGTGACCGCATGAAAGGCGCCGCACAATACAAAGAGGTGCAGCGCGCCGCAGCCAACGAGTGCATTGCCCAGCACTCGGACCTGGTCCGGCGCATCGCCCACCACCTGGCCGCACGCCTGCCGGCCAGCGTAGAAGTCGACGACCTGATCCAGGCCGGCATGATGGGCCTGATCGAGGCCTCGCGCAGCTACGACGCCGACCAGGGCGCCTCGTTCGAAACCTATGCCTCGATCCGCATCCGCGGCTCGATGATCGACGAGATCCGCCGGGGCGACTGGGTGCCGCGTTCGGTGCACCGCCGTGCCCGTGACGCCGCCTCTACCATCCGCCGCCTGGAGCAGAGCACCGGCCGCGCCGCCAGCGCCACCGAAGTGGCCGCCGCGATGGACATGCCGCTGCCCGATTACCTGCGCCTGATGGAAGACGCCGCGCGTGGCCAGGTGCTGAGCCTGGAATCGCGGATCGAAGACCAGGGCGAGCTGGATACCGTCGCCCAGGGCGGCCCGACCCCGCAGCAGGTGCTGGAGCGCGGCGAGTTCGGCCGCGAACTGGGCAACGCGATCGGCCTGCTGCCCGAACGCGAACAGCTGGTGCTGTCGCTGTACTACGAGCAGGAACTGAACCTGAAAGAGATCGGCGCGGTGCTCGGCGTCAGCGAGTCGCGCGTCTGCCAGATCCATGGCCAGGCAGTGCTGCGCCTGCGTGGCCGACTGAAGATCTTCGAGGCGGCCGACGCCGGCCTCGAGAACACTTGATACCGAGGAAAGTGCTTTGAACAAGAACATGCGTATCCTGATCGTCGACGACTTCTCGACCATGCGTCGTATCGTCAAGAACCTGCTGGGCGATCTGGGCTTCACCAATACGGCCGAAGCCGAGGACGGGCATGCCGCGCTGGCCCTGCTGCAGAGCCAGCCGTTCGATTTCGTGGTCACCGACTGGAACATGCCGGTCATGACCGGTATCGACCTGCTCAAGGCGATCCGCGCCGACGCCAAGCTCAAGACCCTGCCGGTCCTGATGGTCACCGCAGAAGCCAAGCGCGAGCAGATCATCGAAGCCGCCCAGTCCGGCGTGAACGGCTACATCATCAAGCCGTTCACGGCTGCGACCCTGGAAGAGAAGCTCGGCAAGATCTTCGAGCGCCTGGCGGCGAGTGCCTGATGGAAACCCTTCGCGACAAATCGGCGCTGGTGCAGCGCCTGCAGGATGCCCTGGCCGCGCTGGAAAGCGGTGACGAAGCCGGTTGGCGCCGGGAAATCGACGCCCTGGCCGCGCTGCGCACCCAGCCGATGATGGCCGGGCTGAACCGGCTCGCCCGCGAGCTGGGCCAGGCGCTGGGCGAACTGCCCACCGTGCCCAGCGAAGCCGGCGAGCTGGACGATGCCTGCGCGCGCCTGGACCACGTGGTGGCGATGACCGAACAGGCCACCCACCGCACCCTGGACCTGGCCGAGGAATGCCGCGCGCTCACCGAGCAGCTGCGCGCCAACGGGCTGAGCCCGGACCAGGACCAGCAGCTGGACCGCATCCGCCACAACCTCACCGAGATCGCGCTCACCCAGAGCTACCAGGATCTCACCGGGCAGATCATCCGCCGCGTGGTGGGCATCGTGCGCCGCGTGCACGAAGGCTTCGGCGCGCTCGGCCTGCCGCCGCCGGACGACAGCGCCCACAAGCGCGACAACGGCCTGGCCGGTCCCGCCGTGAGCGGCCTGGACCGCCATCAGGTGTCGCAGGTGGACGCCGACGACCTGCTTTCCGATTTGGGGCTTTGAAACCATGAGTGCTGTTCCGGACGACATTGCTGCAGACTTCATCCTCGAGGCCCAGGAGATCCTGGATCGCCTCGGCGAACAGCTGGTGTCGCTGGAGCAGTCGCCCCAGGACAGCGACCAGCTCAACGCGGTGTTCCGCGGGTTCCACACGCTCAAGGGCGGTGCCGGCTTCCTCGGCATCCAGGCCATGGTCGAGCTGTGCCACGCCGCCGAAGAAACCCTTGGCATGGCCCGTTCGGGCCAGGCCGTGCTGCAGGCCCACCACTTCGACGCCGGCCAGCAATCGCTGGATTACCTGCAGTCCATGCTGGATTCGGTGGCTGCCGGTACCGAGCCGGGCTATGCCCCGCCGGAGCTGATCGCGCAGTTCGACGTCAACGGACCGGCCACGCCGTCCCCGGTGGCGGCGGCAGCCGCCTCCAGCGGCGAGCTGATCACCGACGATGAGTTCGAGGCCCTGCTGGATTCCCTGCACGGCGGCGCGGCACCGACCGCCGTGACGAAAAAGAAAGACGACGGCCTGATCGGCGAAGACGAATTCGAAGCGCTGCTCGACCAGCTGCATGGCGGCGCCGCCCCCGGCGCGCAGGCAGTGGCTGCCCCCGCACCCGCTCCGGCGGCCGCACCGCGCCCGGTCGCCGCCCCGGCACCGGCCAAGCCGGCCGCCAACAAGCCGGTGGCCGAAGCCGAGCACACCGTGCGCGTGGATACCAAGCGCCTGGATGCGATCGTCAACCTGATCGGCGAACTGGTGCTGTCGCGCAACCGGCTCAAGACCCTGCGCGCGCGCCTGCACGACGAAGAACTGGACCGCGCCGTGTCCACCCTGGACATCGCCACCGCGCGCCTGCAGTCGGCGGTGATGCGCACCCGCATGCAGCCGGTCGGCAAGGTGTTCTCGCGCTTCCCCAAGGTCGCTCGCGACGTGGCCCGCAACCTGAAGAAGGAAGTGGAGCTGGAACTGATCGGCGCGGAAACCGAACTGGACCGCAACCTGGTCGAGGCCCTGGCCGACCCGCTGGTGCACCTGGTGCGCAACGCGATCGACCACGGCATTGAAATGCCCGAACTGCGCGAAGCCCAGGGCAAGAGCCGCAGCGGCAACGTGCGCCTATCCGCGCAGCAGGAAGGCGACTACGTCAGCATTGAAGTGCAGGATGACGGCGCCGGCATCGACCCCGAACGCCTGCGTGCAAAGGCCCGCGAAAAGGGCCTGATCGATCCCGAAGCCGCCGCCCGCCTGACCAGCGAGGAATGCCTGCACCTGGTGTTCCTGCCCGGTTTCTCGACCAAGCAGGAAGTCACGGATATCTCCGGCCGTGGCGTGGGCATGGACGTGGTGCAGTCGCGCATCCGCGAACTCAGCGGCCAGATCCAGATCCAGTCCGAACTGGGCCGCGGCAGCCGCTTCATGATCCGCGTGCCACTCACCCTGGCAATCCTGCCGACCCTGCTGGTGCAGGCCGGCGAGGATGTCTACGCGCTGCCGCTGGCGCGCGTGATGGAAGTGCTGCACGCACCCAACACCTCGCTGGGCTGGTTCGACGGCCGCGCCGTGCTCGACCGCAAGACCCACACCCTGCCGCTGGTGGACCTGCGCCACTGGCTGGACGTGGACCCGGCGCCCTCGCCGCTGCTCACCATCGTGGTACTGCAGGCCGGTGAAGCGCGCTTCGGGCTGGTGGTGGACCAGGTGCGTGGCCGCGAGGAAGTGGTGATCAAGCCGCTGCCCAAGGCCCTGCGCGGCCTGCGCGGCTACGCCGGCGCCACCCTGATCGGCGACGGCCGCATGTCCCTCATCCTCGACGTGGACGGCCTGCGCACCCCGCACGATTGAAATGCGTGGCTGAACCCCCGATAGCCCCGCGATTCAAGTCCCCCACCCGCAAGCCGATATCGGACAAATGGACAGACTCAGCCTCATTGGACTTTTCCTCGCCCTGGCCTCGCTGGTCGGCGGCAGCATCCTCAAGGGTGCCGGGCTGGCCTCGCTGTGGTCCCCTGCCGCCTTCGTGATCGTCATCGTCGGTACCCTGGCCGCCATCCTGCTGCACACTTCGCCGGCCGTGTTCAAGCACGCCTTCAAGATCGTGCGCTGGGTCGTGCGCCCGCCGGCCAGCGACCGCGCCGAGCTGATCCGCCAGATCGTGGAATGGAGCAACATCGCCCGCCGCCAGGGCCTGCTTGGCCTGGAAGCGCAGGTTGACGCCCAGGACGACCCGTTCCTGCGCAAGGGCCTGCAGCTGCTGGTGGACGGCGTGGAGCCGGAAACCATCCGGCACATGATGGAAATCGAACTGGGCAGCCAGGAAAGCCAGGACCTGGCCGCCTCCAAAGTATTCGAAGGCATGGGCATCTATGCGCCCACGCTGGGCATCATCGGCGCCGTGCTGGGCCTGATCGCGGTGATGAAGAACCTGGCCGACCCCAGCAAACTGGGCCACGGCATCGCCGCCGCGTTCACCGCCACCATCTACGGCATCGCCTCGGCCAACCTGCTGTTCCTGCCGGTGTCGGCCAAGCTCAAGAGCGTGATCCACCACAACAGCCGCGACCGTGAAATGATCATCGAAGGCCTGATCTCGATTGCCCAGGGCGAGAACCCGCGCAACATCGAGACCAACCTGTCGGGGTTCCTGCACTGACATGGCCCGCCGCAAAGCCCACGAAGAGCATGCCAACCATGAGGCCTGGGCGATTCCCTACGCCGACCTCATGACGCTGCTGCTTGCCTTCTTCGTGGTCATGTACGCCATCTCCTCGCTCAACGAAGGCAAGTACCGGGTCATGGCCGACGCGCTGACCACGGCTTTCGGCGGCGCGCCGCGCACCATCAACCCGGTGCAGGTCGGCAACCAGCAGGTGCAGGGCGGCGGCTGGGACAGCCCGTCGGTGATCAAGGCCGGCAACCGCGTTGGCCCTTCCGCACCGTCGCCCAGCAACGACCCCACCCTGCTGCCGGCAATGGCCTCGCAGATGCGCATGCCGGTATCGGTGCACAACCAGCAACAGCTGCAGGCCGCCGAGCGCCAGCTCAACAGCATCGCCGACCGCCTGACCGCCACGCTGGCACCGCTGATCGACCGCGGCATGATCACCGTGCGCCGCACCGAGCTGTGGATCGAAGTGGAGATCAACAGCGACATCCTGTTCACCACCGGCTCGGCCACGCTCGACGTGCACGCACGCGACACCCTGTCCTCGCTGGCGCAGGTGCTGCACGACGCGCCCAACGGCGTGCGCGTGGAAGGCCACACCGATGACGTGCCAATCGCCACCGCGTTGTTCCCGTCCAACTGGGAACTGTCGGCCGCGCGTGCGGCCAGCGTGGTGCACCTGTTCGCCGACCAGGGCGTGCAGCCGGCGCGGTTGGCGATGGTCGGCTACGGCCAGTTCCGCCCGCGCGAAGACAACACCAGCGCGCAGGGCCGCAACCGCAACCGCCGGGTGATGGTCATCATCCTGGCCGACACCGCGCAGGGCGTGGACCCGCTGGGCCCGCAGCTCACCGCCGAAACCGGCACCGCGCCGGCGCCCGCGCCCGGCCCCCCCCCCCCCCCCCCCCCACGCATATAAAAAAAACCCCC
>NZ_JASCOP010000074.1:0-20211 GCF_029959395.1 Stenotrophomonas sp. PS02300 | reverse complement strand
GCCCCCGGAGGGACTGTCAAAAACATGGATGTTTTTGCCAAGCCCCCATGGATGGGTTTACGGCGTGTCCCGGAGCGGGGCTGCCCGTCGGCCTCCCCAGCACGGAAAAATCGAAACGCTGCTCTGGAACCGTGCGGCCGAATCAAACCTCGTCGTCAGTCGGCAACGCAGTAGGCGGCGCACCCGGGGTGAACACACCCGGCATCACGAACGCACCGAAGATCGCGTCCAGCGTCTGCTGGCCATCTCGCTGGAGCTCGAACAATTCCGGTTCCAGCATCGCGCTGTACAGCACGCCAGTCAGGCTGGTGCTGACGATGCGTGCCACCGTGTCCACGTCCACGCCCGGGCGCAGCTGGCCCAGCGAGGCCGCACGCTGGAAGGCGGCTGCGAAAATGCCCAGCTCCTCACGCGACGCCTCCAGCTGCAGCTGCTGCATGGCCTGGCTTTCCACCGAAAGATCGTTGCGCAGCATGATCTCCATCATGTTGCGCAGCCGCTCGTCCGTGGCCAGTTCCTGGAACGAGACCAGCAACGCCGAGCGCAGGTCCAGCACCGGCGTGTTGCGCCGTGACGAAGTCGTCCGCCGCAGGCGCTCGATGAACGGTACCCGCTCGCGGTCGATCATCGCCGTCAGCACTTCGGTCTTGTTCTTGAAATGCCAATACACCGCGCCGCGGGTATAGCCCGCGCGCTCGCCGATCATCGCCAGGCTGGTGTTGGCGACCCCGAATTCGTGGAAACAGCTCTGGGCCGCATCCAGGATGCCTTCCCGGGTGGCCTGCGCCGCTTCTTTGGTTTTTCTGGCCATGGCGCTGTGTGCACGTGCTGGATGAAACCGGCCTGAATTGTACCCGTTTACAAACAAACATGCATGTATGTATATTTACGCCCCACTGCTATCCGGTGAGGCGTGCGCGTACCCGCGCGGGCCCGGCCACCCCCTTTCCCGTTCTCGCTGCGAGCCTCCCCATGTCCCGTACCCCGTACCGTCTTCTCGCGCTGTCCCTCGCGATCGCCCTGACCGTGTCCGCCTGTGGCGGGGGAGGTGGGGAGGGTCCGCAGGGCGGGCCGGGGCAGGTCACCGTGGCCACCCTGAAGGCCGAACAGGTCGGCCTCACCCGCGAGCTGCCCGGCCGTACCAATGCTTTCCTGGTCGCCGAAGTGCGCCCGCAGGTGAGTGGCATCGTCGCCAAGCGGCTGTTCACCGAAGGCGGCCTGGTCAACGCCGGCCAGCCGCTGTACCAGGTGGATGACGCCAGCTACCGCGCCGAGGCCAACAGCGCCCGCGCCCAGCTGGCCCGCGCCGAAGCCACCGCCAACGCCGCCCGCCTCAGCGCCAAGCGCATCACCGAGCTGGCCAAGGTCGATGCGGTCAGCCAGCAGGACCTGGAAAACGCCGTCGCCGCCCAGAAGCAGGCCGAAGCCGATGTCGGCGCCGCCAAGGCCGCCTTGGACGCCGCCAACGTCACCTTGGGCTTTGCCCGCATCACCGCACCGATCAGCGGCCGCATCGGCAAGTCCAGCGTCACCCAGGGCGCGCTGGTCAGCGCCGGCCAGGCCGACGCACTGGCCACCGTGCAGCAGCTCGACCCGATCTACGTCGACCTGACCCAGTCGGCCAGCGAACTGCTGCAGCTGCGCCGCGAACTGGCCAGCGGCCGCCTGCAGGACAACCAGAGCCTGCCGGTGACCGTGCTGCTCGACGACGGTACCGCGTTCGACCACAAGGGCACCCTGGAATTCTCCGAAGTCAGCGTCGACCCCACCACTGGCAGCTACGCGCTGCGGGTCAAGGTCGCCAATCCCGACCAGGTCCTGATGCCCGGCATGTACGTGCGTGCGGTCGTGGGCAGTGGCGTGCGCGACGACGCGCTGCTGGTGCCCATGCAGGGCATCGCCCGCGACGCCAAGGGCGACACCAGCGCCATGGTGGTCGGCAAGGACAACAAGGTCGAAGTGCGTCCGGTCAAGGTCAGCCGCGCCCTGGGCAGCAAGTGGCTGGTCGAAGATGGCCTGAAGCCCGGCGACAAGGTCATCGTTGAAGGCCTGCAGAAGATCCAGCCGGGCATGCCCGTGCAGGCCACCGAGATGGGCGCCGCGCCGGCCAAGCCGGCAGCGCCGGCGGCCGCGGCCGCCAAGCAGTAAGCGGAGAATTCCATGGCTCGTTATTTCATTGATCGCCCCATCTTCGCGTGGGTGATTGCGATCATCATCATGCTCGCCGGTGCGCTGGCGGTGCTCAAGCTGCCGGTGTCGATGTACCCGGAAGTGGCACCGCCCGCCGTCGAGATCAGCGCCACCTACCCGGGCGCATCGGCCAAGGTGGTCGAGGACTCGGTGACCCAGATCATCGAGCAGAACATGAAGGGCATCGATGGCCTGATCTACTTCTCCTCCAACAGCTCGGCCAACGGCCAGGCCACCATCACCCTGACCTTCGAGAGCGGCACCGACCCGGACATCGCCCAGGTCCAGGTGCAGAACAAGCTGCAGCTGGCCATGCCGCTGCTGCCGCAGGAAGTGCAGCGCCAGGGCATCAACGTAGCCAAGTCCAGCAGCGGCTTCCTGCAGGTGATCGGCTTCGTCTCGAATGATTCGAGCATGGATGCCAACGACATTTCCGACTATGTCGGCTCCAATGTCGTCGACCCGCTCAGCCGCGTGCCGGGCGTGGGCAACATCCAGGTGTTCGGCGGCAAGTACGCCATGCGCATCTGGCTGGACCCCAACAAGCTGCACACCTACAAGCTGTCGGTGGAGGAAGTGACCGCGGCGATCACCGCACAGAACGCCCAGGTGGCCATCGGCCAGCTCGGCGGCGCGCCGTCGGTGAAGGGCCAGCAGCTCAACGCCACCATCAACGCCCAGGACCGCCTGCAGACCCCGGAACAGTTCCGCAACATCCTGGTCCGCGGCGGCACCGATGGAAGCGAGCTGCGCCTGGGCGATGTCGCCCGGGTCGAACTCGGTGCGGAAACCTACGACTTCGTGACCCGCTACAACGGCAAGCCCTCCACCGGTATCGCGATCACCCTGGCCACCGGCGCCAACGCGCTGGATACCGCCAACGGGGTGCGTGCCGCGCTGGACGACCTGAAGGAAAACTTCCCGGCCGGGCTGGAATCGGTGGTGCCGTATGACACCACCCCGTTCGTGCAGGTCTCGATCAAGGGCGTCATCAAGACCCTGATCGAAGCCATCGTGCTGGTGTTCGTGGTGATGTACCTGTTCCTGCAGAACTTCCGCGCCACCCTGATCCCCACCATCGCCGTACCGGTGGTGCTGCTGGGCACGTTCGGCATCCTGGCCGCGCTGGGCTTCTCGATCAACATGCTCACCATGTTCGCCATGGTGCTGGCGATCGGCTTGCTGGTGGACGATGCCATCGTGGTGGTGGAGAACGTCGAACGCATCATGTCCGAAGAAGGGTTGTCGCCGCTGGAGGCCACCCGCAAGTCGATGAGCCAGATCACCGGCGCGCTGGTCGGCATCGGCCTGGTGCTGTCGGCGGTGTTCGTGCCGATGGCCTTCATGAGCGGCTCCACCGGCGTCATCTACCGGCAGTTCTCGGCCACGATCGTCTCGGCGATGGCGCTGTCGGTGCTGGTCGCCATCGTGCTCACCCCGGCGCTGTGCGCCACCATGCTCAAGCCGCTGAAGAAGGGCGAGCACCACGTGGCACACAAGGGCCTGGCCGGGCGCTTCTTCGGCGGCTTCAACCGCGGCTTCGACCGCTCCAGCGAAACCTACCAGCGCGGGGTCAAGGGCATCCTGGCCCGCCCGTGGCGCTTCATGGCCATCTTCGTGGCGCTGGCCGTGGCCATGGGCGTGCTGTTCGCGCGCCTGCCCAGCTCGTTCCTGCCCAATGAAGACCAGGGCATCCTGATGGCGCTGGTGCAGACCCCGGTCGGCGCTACCCAGGAACGCACGTTGGAGGCGATGTACAAGCTGGAAGACCACTTCCTGAAGAACGAAACCGAAGCGGTCGAATCGGTGTTCTCGGTGCAGGGATTCAGCTTCGCCGGCATGGGCCAGAACGCGGGCATGTCCTTCATCAAGCTCAAGGACTGGAAGGAGCGCGATGCCGACCAGGGCGTGGGCCCGATCACCGGGCGCGCGATGGCCGCACTGGGCCAGATCAAGGATGCCTTCATCTTCGCCTTCCCGCCGCCGGCCATGCCGGAGCTGGGCATCGGCTCGGGCTACACCTTCTTCCTGAAGGACAACAGCGGCCAGGGCCACGAGGCCCTGCTCAACGCGCGCAACCAGCTGCTCGGCGGCGCCGGGCAGAGCAAGCTGCTGGCCAACGTGCGCCCGAACGGCCAGGAAGATACCCCGCAGCTGCGCATCGACGTGGACGTGGAAAAGGCCAATGCGCTGGGCCTGTCGACCAGCTCGATCAACAGCACCCTGGCGGCCGCGTGGGGCAGCAGCTACATCGATGACTTCATCGACCGGGGCCGGGTCAAGCGCGTCTACGTGCAGTCCGATGCGCAGTTCCGCATGAACCCGGACGACTTCAACCTGTGGTCGGTGAAGAACAACGCCGGTGAGATGGTGCCGTTCAGTGCCTTCGCCTCCAAGCGCTGGGACTACGGTTCGCCGCGCCTGGAGCGCTACAACGGCGTGTCGGCGATGGAGATCCAGGGCGAACCCGCACCGGGCGTGGCCTCGGGCGATGCCATGGCCGAAATCGAACGCATCGCCAAGGACCTGCCGCCGGGCTTCGAGATCGAATGGACCGCGCTGTCCTACCAGGAGCGCCAGGCCGGTTCGCAGACGCCGCTGCTGTACACGCTGTCGCTGCTGATCGTGTTCCTGTGCCTGGCCGCGCTGTATGAAAGCTGGAGCGTGCCGACCTCGGTGCTGCTGGTGGCGCCGCTGGGCATCCTGGGTGCGGTGCTGGCCAACACCATGCGTGGCATGGAGCGCGACATCTACTTCCAGGTGGCGATGCTGACCACGGTGGGCCTGACCAGCAAGAACGCGATCCTGATCGTGGAGTTCGCCAAGGAAAACATGGAGAAGGGCGTGGGCGTGCTGGAAGCCACCATGCACGCGGTACGCGACCGCCTGCGGCCGATCATCATGACCTCGCTGGCATTCGGCCTGGGCGTGCTGCCGCTGGCCATCGCCTCGGGCGCCGGTTCGGGTGCGCAGCGTGCGATCGGCACCGGCGTGCTGGGCGGCATGATCGTCGGCACCGTGCTGGGCCTGTTCTTCATCCCGTTGTTCTTCGTCGTGGTGCAGAAGCTGTTCAACCGCGGCGCCAAAAACGGTGGGTCCCGACCGTTGGTCGGGACGAACGCCAACGAAGGTGATACCCATGAATAAGGCTCTGCTTGCCCTGGCCATGACCGCCGCCCTCTCCGGTTGCGCCATGCTCGAGCCGCGCAGCACCGAGGTCGCCCCGGCGATCCCGGCGCAGTGGCCGGCCACCACCTCCACCGCTGCGGCGGTGGAGGTGGCCGACATCGGGTGGCGCGATTACTTCGTCGACGAGCGCCTGCAGTCGCTCATCGCCCAGTCGCTGGACAACAACCGCGACCTGCGCGTGGCCATCCTCAACGTGGACAAGGCGCGTGCGCAGTACCGCATCCAGCGCGCCGATAGGGTTCCCGCCGTCGGCGTGCAGGGGCAGATGACCCGCAGCGGCGGCGATGTGCCGGTCACCGAGCAGTTCAGTGCCAACCTCGGAGTGGTCGAGTTCGAGCTGGACCTGTTCGGCCGCGTGCGCAACCTCAGCCAGGCGGCGCTGCAGCAGTACTTCGCCGAGGCGGCCAACCGCCGCAACGCGCAGCTGTCGCTGGTGGCCGAAGTGGCCAATGCGTGGTTGACCCTGGGTGCCGACAGCGAGCAGCTGAAGATCGCCGAGGCCACCCTGGCCACCTACGAGGATTCGCTGCGCCTGAGCGAGGCGCGGCACCAGCTTGGTGGCGCCTCGGCGCTGGAGCTGAGCCAGACCCGTACGCTGGTGGAAACCGCGCGCACCGACGTGGCCCGCTACCAGGGCCAGGTCGCACAGGACCGCAACGCGCTGGCGCTGCTGGCCGGTGGCCCGATCGACGAGGCCTTGCTGCCCGACAGCGAAGCCACCGACGTGGCCGCCGTGCGTGCGGTGCCGGCGGGTGTGCCGGGTGAGGTGTTGCTGCGCCGCCCGGACGTGATGGCGGCCGAGCACACGCTGCTGGCGGCCAACGCCAACATCGGTGCGGCGCGCGCGGCGTTCTTCCCGTCGATCAGCCTCACCGGCAGCGTCGGGTCCACCTCGTCGGAACTGTCGGGGTTGTTCGACTCGGGCACCCGCGCGTGGAGCTTCATGCCCACGCTGAACCTGCCGATCTTCCAGGGCGGCAAGCTGCGCGCCGGGCTGGGCGTGGCCAATGCCAACCGCGATATCGCGCTGGCGCAGTACGAGAAGGCGATCCAGTCCGGCTTCCGCGAGGCCGCCGATGCACTGGCGCTCAACGACAGCCTGGATGCGCAGCTGTCTTCGCAGCAGTCGCTGGTGGCCGCGGCGGAGCAGGCGCGGACGCTGTCGCAGGCGCGTTATGACGCGGGGCTGGACAGCTTCCTGACCCTGCTGGATGCGCGGCGCACGGCGTACACCGCACGGCAGTCGCTGGTGACCACGCAGTTGAACCGGTTGTCCAACCAGGTGGCCCTGTACAAGGTGCTGGGCGGTGGGTGGTATGAACGCGGGGACGTTGCCGCGCGGTAAGGGAATCCGAGGCAGCCACGCAGGGCGGTGCTTACCCGTTCGGCTTTTCCGACCGTACTTTGTCCAAGGCTTTTGTCGCATCGCGCGCCATCTGTTCGTAGGTGCGGCGGATTTCCTCCAGCCGCTCCTCGTCCAGCTCTTCCAGGTCCAGCAGTTCGTTGTTGGCCTCCGCGGTCACCCGGATCAGCTCGTCGAGCTTGATCTGGATCGCGGCGGTGTCGGCGTTCTGGCTGTGCTGGATCAGGAACACCATCAGGAAGGTGATGATGGTGGTGCCGGTGTTGATCACCAGTTGCCAGGTGTCGTTGAACTTGAATACGGGCCCGCTCAGGGCCCAGATCAGCACGATGCTGACCGCACCGAGGAAGGTCCACGCCGTACCCGCCGCATAGGACGCCTTCTTGGCGACCAGGTTGAACACGCTGCGAAGTTTCATGGGCGGCGGAATAGTGGTTCGGAACCCATCAATGGCAGGCGCCCCGTGTAGGCGCCGTGCAGCCGTCGCTCAGGCGCGGGCGCTCAGGCGGGGACGTGCATTCTCGTCATGCTGGCTCATCAGGTAGACGTGTTCCCACACCTGTTCGACGAACGTCCGTGCTTCGTCCGGACTCAGCTTCGCCATGATCTGGCCTGCATAGTGGGTCTGGAAGGCCTGCTCGCGTTCTTCGTCGGTTGCCTTGGGATGGGTGATCAGCGAATCGCAGGCGAACTTGATCCAAGGGATGTAGTGCCCGAACGACGCTGATGGCAGATCGCCGTCCTGATGCTTCTGGCGCCAGTGGTTGACCTCGGCCTCGACGTTGATCACGGCCGGGATGGAAAGCGGGACGGAAGACATGGTTGCTTCGATTCGAAAGGAAGGAATGGAAAGGCAACCTGATAGTGCGTAAAACCCGGTGCATGCCGCGTCACGGCGATGTGCAGTGGGCGTGCGCGCGGCCCGACTGAACTGAAGCATTCATGACCGCGCTGCGCCGCCCGCGGACGGTGCGGCGCATTTAGCCTGTTCTGCTGCGTGGCTGCGCAGGAACCGGCGCTTACTCGCCGATGTCTTCGTTCCACACCTCGGGATGGGCCGAGATGAATCCGCCCAGCAGGTCGATGCATTCCTGGCTCTGCATGTCGATCACCTGCACGCCGTTTTCGCGCAGCCAGTCGATGCCGCCCTGGAAGGTGACCGATTCACCCACCACCACCGTGCCGATGTTGAACTGGCGCACCAGCCCGCTGCAGTACCAGCAGGGGGCCAGGGTGGTGACCATGATGGTGTCCTGGTAGCGGCGCTGGCGGCCGGCCTTGCGGAACGCATCGGTCTCACCGTGCACGGACGGGTCGCCTTCCTGGACCCGGCGGTTGTGGCCGCAGCCGAGCAGGCGGCCGTCGTTGTGGTACAGCGCCGCGCCAATGGGGATGCCGCCCTCGGCCAGGCCCTGGCGGGCTTCGGCGATGGCGGTTTCAAGCAGGGCGGCGTAGTCGGGGGTGGTGATCATGGGCGGTCCGTTCAACTGAAGGGGCCATCATAAGGTGCCGCCGGCCGGCCAGCGGTGCGATAATCGGGGCCATGAGCGAATCCCCCTACAAGACTGGCACCACCCATTTCGGCTTCCGCGATGTCGCCGCCAAGGACAAGCAGAAGCTGGTGGGCGAAGTGTTCACCTCGGTCGCGCGCAACTACGACCTGATGAACGACCTGATGAGCCTGGGCATCCACCGGGCGTGGAAGCGCTACTACGTAGCCACCGCGCAGGTGAAGCCGGGTGACAGCGTGCTCGACCTGGCCGGCGGTACCGGCGACATCGCCGCGCTGCTCAAGGAGCGCGTGGGCGACGATGGCCAGGTGGTGGTCGGCGACATCAATGCCGGCATGCTCACCGTGGGCCGCGACCGCCTGACCAACCGCGGCCTGGTGGCCGGCCTGGATTTCGTCCAGTGCAACGCCGAGGCGCTGCCGTTCCCGGATGCCAGCTTCGACCTGGTGACCATCGCCTTCGGCCTGCGCAACGTGACCGACAAGGACGCCGCCCTGCGCGAGATGTACCGCGTGCTCAAGGTGGGCGGCCAGGCGCGGGTGCTGGAGTTCTCCGAAGTCACCGCCGACTGGTTCAAGCCGATCTACGATTTCCACTCGTTCAAGATCCTGCCCAAGCTGGGCCAGCTGTTCGCCCGTGACGGCGACAGCTACCAGTACCTGGCCGAGAGCATCCGCAAGCACCCGCCGCAGGAACAGCTCAAGACCATGATGGGCGAGGCCGGTTTCGCGCGCTGCCATTACAAGAACCTGACCGGCGGCATCGTCTCGATCCACTCCGGCTACAAGGTTTGAGACACCGGTCCGGTTCCCGCTGAGGGAGCTCGGCCACACTGCAGGCAGGCTGTCAGAGAGGGCCTGCCATGCGTCTCTACCGCGGCCTGGCCCGCGTGTTTCCCCGTTCGTTCAGCGCCAAGCTGATGACGGTCGTGTTCATCGGCGTGCATGTGCCGCTGCTGGTGCTGCTGCTGTGGATGGCCTTCAGTGGCCGCTACCAGCAGGAGACCATGTGGGCCGTGGTGGGCGTGGTACTGGGCGCCACCCTGGTCGGCACCGGCATGGCGATGATGGCGCTGTACCGGCTGATGGCGCCGCTGCGCCAGGCCGCCGAGGCGCTGGAGGCGTATTACGACGAACAGCGCCTGCCGCACCTGCCGGACCTCGGCCACGATGAAATCGGCGCCTGCTGCGCGGGATCAACCGCAGCCTGCACGGGGTGGATGCCGGCCTGCGCGACCTGCGCCGCAGCGTGTTGATGGACCCGCTCACCCAGGCGCTGAACCGGCGGGGCTGCGAACAGGCACTGGCCGATTCGGCCCGCCAGGCGCAGGCGCGGCGGCAGCCGCTGACCCTGTTCGTGGTCGACCTGGACAACCTCAAGCCCATCAACGACGCGCACGGCCACCTGGCCGGCGACCAGGTGCTGGTGCGGCTGGTGGTGTCGGCGCGGCAGTGGCTGCAGCCCGGCGACTGGATCGGGCGCTGGGGCGGGGATGAATTCCTGCTGGCGGTGCACGACAGCCACGAGGTCGCCTGCCGGCGGCTGCGCGAGTGGCTGGAGCGGCTGGCCGTGCCGGGCGACGCGGCCGACCCGCCGCTGAGCGCCAGCGCGGGTGGGGCAGGCTACCGGCCGGGGGAGGACCTGCGCGAACTGTACCGGCGCGCCGATGCCGCCATGTACCGGGCCAAGGCGGCGGGCGGTGCCCGCCTGCTGTGTGAAACAGACTGAATGGGGAACGGGCCGTGGAGAGGGGTAAACTGGCGGTTTCACCCTGATCGGTCCCGATTCATGCGATCCCCGTTCCTGCTGATTCCCCTGGCCGTCGCGCTTGCCGCCGGCTGCTCCAAAGAGCCCGCCGCCCCGACCGCGGCCCCCGCCGCCCAGCCGAGCGCCGACACTGCCGTGAAAGCCGTCAACCGCAGCCACGATGAAAGTTCCTACGCCGAACCGGACAAGGTCGTCATCAAGGACCTGGGCCTGGACCTGAAGCTGGATTTCGACAGCAAGCAGATCGGCGGCACCGCCACCTACACCCTGGAGTGGAAGGACAAGGCGGCCAAGCAGCTGGTGCTGGACACCCGCGAACTGACCATCGAGAAGGTGGAAGCCGTCGCCGCCGATGGCACCACCGCGCCGCTGCAGTTCGTGCTGGCGCCGGCCGACAAGGTGTTCGGCAGCAAGCTGACCATCGAAGCCCCGGAACAGCCGGGCAAGGTGCTGGTGACCTACCACACCGCGCCGACCGCCTCGGGCCTGCAGTGGCTGGAGCCGTCGATGACCGAAGGCAAGCAGCTGCCCTTCATGTTCAGCCAGTCCCAGGCCATCCACGCGCGTTCGTGGGTGCCGCTGCAGGACACGCCGAGCGTGCGCTTCACCTACAGCGCGCACGTGGCCTCGCGCCCGGACGTGATGGTGCTGATGAGCGCCGACAACGACCCCAAGGCCGCGCGTGACGGTGATTACACCTTCAAGATGCCGCAGCCGATCCCGTCCTACCTGCTGGCCATCGCGGCTGGCGACCTGGTGTTCGAGCCGATCTCCGGCCGTTCCGGCGTCTGGGCCGAACCGACCATGGTCGGCAAGGCCGCCAAGGAGTTCGAAGACACCGAGAAGATGATCGGTGCCGCCGAGAAGCTCTATGGCGAATACCGCTGGGGCCGCTACGACATGCTGGTGCTGCCGCCGTCGTTCCCGTTCGGCGGCATGGAAAACCCGCGCCTGACCTTCGCCACCCCGACCGTGATCGTGGGCGACAAGTCGCTGGTCTCGCTGGTGGCCCATGAGCTGGCGCACAGCTGGTCGGGCAACCTGGTGACCAACTCCAGCTGGAAGGACATCTGGCTCAACGAAGGCTTCACCACCTACGTGCAGGGCCGCATCACCGAAGCGCTGTATGGCCAGGAAATGGCCGAGATGGAGCGCGAGATCGACCAGAACGACCTGCTGGCCGAGGTCAAGGACATGAGCCCGGCCGACCAGGCCCTGGCCCTGCCGCCGCTGACCGAGCGCGACCCGGACGAGGCGCTGAGCAACGTGGCCTACGTCAAGGGCTCGTGGTTCCTGCAGTTCCTTGAACAGCGCTTCGGCCGTGAAGTGTTCGATCCGTTCCTGCGTGGCTGGTTCGATGACCATGCGTTCCAGAGCGCCAACACCGACCAGTTCGTCGAGTACCTGAAGAAGAACCTGCTGTCCAAGAAGCCCGGCGCGGTCACCGACGCCGAACTGAAGGCATGGCTGGACGAGCCGGGCATTCCGGCGTTCGCCACCAAGGCGCGTTCGCGCAACTTCTCCATCGTCGATACCGCACGCATTGCGTGGCAGGGCAGCGGCAAGCTGCCGAGCGCGCAGATCACCAGCGAGTGGGGCACCCAGGAGTGGGTGCACTTCATCGACGGCATGGGCAAGACCCTGCCCGTGGACAAGCTGGCCGCGCTGGACCAGGCGTACAAGTTCACCGGCACCGCCAATGGCGAAATCGCGATGCGCTGGTACCCGCTGGCGATCCGCAGCGGTTACCTGGAGGCCAATGAGGCCGCCGGTGCCTTCATCGAACGCGTTGGCCGCCGCAAGCTGATCCTGCCGATCTACGCCGAACTGGTGAAGACCCCGGAAGGCCTGGCGTTCGCCAAGGCGGCCTTCGAAAAGGCCAAGCCCAGCTACCACCCGATCACCACCGCATCGGTGCAGGACATGCTGGACAAGGCAAGCGCCGGCAAGTAATCGCCAGCACTGCGTTTATCAGGAACGGCGGGGGAAACCCCGCCGTTTTTCATTGTTAAAGTAGGCAGGTGACGCCCGCTGGCGTCCTCGCTGACACCTGGAGCCCGTAATGAAACGACTGATCCTTGCCGCCACCTGTGCGCTCGCCCTGGCTGCCTGCAGCAACCCGGAAGAAGAGCGCAAGGCGCAGGAAGCCGCGACCGCTGCCGCCAAGGCGCAGCAGGAAGAAAAGGCCGAAGGCGTGGCCAAGCAGTACGACATGGCCGTGGCCGCGCAGGATTGGGAGCGTGCACGCATCCATGGCGGTTCGCTGCTGGACCAGTACAAGGACACCGACGTGGCCGCGCGGATCGAGCCCGGCTACGCCGAGGTCAAGGCCAAGGCCGAAACCTCGCGCGAACTGCGCCGCATGCAGGGCCTGTGGCAGTACAACCAGGTGCCGGTGGGCAGCAAGGGCAACCAGGTCTCGGCCTCGATCTACAGCAAGGAGCGGGTGGACGTGGACGGCAGCGGCCCCAAGCCGGTGCAGCTGATCTTCCGCGACCACCCCGAGTGGAAGCGCCACGCCTACCTGGTGCTGCAGGCCGGTGATTTCCGCTGCCCGCAGTGCACGGTGAAGGTGACGGTGGACGACGGCAAGCCGATCTCCATGGCGGCCTGGCGCCCGAAGACCGACGAGGCCATCGCCATGTTCATCACCGACCAGAAGGCGCTCTGGAAACTGGCCCGCAAGGCCAAGACCATCACCATCGAATTCCCGGTCAAGGCCGGCGGCACCCGCACCGCCATCTTCGAAACCGGCGGCGTAGACGCCAGCCGCATGCCGAATTGGTGGAATTAACCGAGCGGTGAGGCAAAGTGCCGACCAACGGTCGACACCTACCGACCTCGCGTGTCCGCGGTAGGTACCGACCGTTGGTCGGTACGGACGGCGCGGGGGATTCGGTTACGCCGAAAGGGCGTAACCGAACTGCTGTTTGAATTGCTCATTGAACTCTTCGAAGGTGAAGCGCTGGTTCTGCGTGCCCGGGTGCTCCACCTTCAGCGCGCCCATCAGGTTGCCCATGCGGCCGATGGTCAGCCAGTCGTAGCCCTTCTCGATGCCGTAGATCAGGCCGGCGCGGAAGGCGTCGCCACAGCCGGTCGGGTCGACCACGCGGCGCTCGTGCGCCGGCGGGATGTCGTAGGTCTTTTCCGGGGTGTGGATGACCGCGCCCTTGGGGCCGCGGGTGGTGATGTAGGCCTTGACCCGGCTCACGATCTCCTTTTCGTCCCAGCCGGTGCGCTCCTGCAGCAGGTTGGACTCGTAGTCGTTGACCACCACGTAGTCGGCCTGCTCGATGAAGGTGCGCAGCTCCGGGCCGTTGAACAGCGGCATGGCCTGGCCCGGGTCGAAGATGAACGGCACGCCGGCCTCGAAGAACTCCTGCGAGTTCTGGATCATGCCCTCGCGGCCGTCCGGGCCGACCAGGCCCAGGGTCACCCCCGGCACGTCCTTCACATGGTTCTCGTAGGACCGCATCATCGCGCCCGGGTGGAAGGCGGTGATCTGGTTGTTGTCGTGGTCGGTGGTGATGAACGCCTGCGGGGTGAACAGCTCGTCGATCACCTTGATCCGGCTCAGGTCGATGCCCAGGCCCTGGAAATACTCGCGGTACGGGCCGAAGTCCGAGCCCACCGTGCCCATCGGGATCGGCTCGCCGCCCAGCAGGTGAAGGTTGTAGGCGATGTTGCCGGCGCAGCCGCCGAACTCGCGGCGCATGCGCGGCACCAGGAACGACACGTTCAGGATGTGCACCTTGTCCGGCAGGATGTGATTCTTGAACTGGTCCGGGAACACCATGATGGTGTCGAAGGCAAGAGAACCACAGATCAAAGCGGACATCGATTAAGGCCTATGCGGAAGGGGTTTGAGGCCCGGCAGGCGGGCAACGAAACGGCGCCCTGAGGCGCCCAATGGCGCAAAGGTTAACGGGTGCGGCGCCGCAGGGCCAGAACCCCGGCTGTCCGGATTGGGCTGAATGGCCGCCAAGGCTGGCTTTGACGGACATTTCTCCTTGCTCGCGCACAGGGGGATTGCTAGGCTTGTCGACCTCGAATTCTGCCCAATTTTTCGCCATCCCGCGTTGGGCGCGACACCCCTCAGGATCAACTCCCAGATGTTCAAGAAACTGCGTGGCATGTTCTCCAATGACCTGTCCATCGACCTGGGCACGGCCAATACCCTCATCTACGTGCGCGGGCAGGGGATCGTGCTGAACGAACCGTCGGTCGTGGCCGTACGCCAGGACCGTGCAATCGGTGGCACCCGCTCGGTGGCCGCCGTCGGCGCCGAAGCCAAGCAGATGCTGGGCCGTACCCCGGGCCACATCACCACCATCCGCCCGATGAAGGATGGCGTCATCGCCGACTTCACCTACACCGAGGCGATGCTCAAGCACTTCATCAAGAAGGTGCACAAGTCGCGCTTCCTGCGCCCGAGCCCCCGCGTGCTGGTCTGCGTGCCGGCCGGTTCGACCCAGGTCGAGCGCCGCGCCATCAAGGAATCGGCTGAAGAAGCCGGTGCCCGCGACGTGTTCCTGATCGAAGAGCCGATGGCGGCCGCGATCGGCGCCGGCATGCCGGTCACCGAAGCCCGTGGCTCGATGGTCATCGACATCGGCGGCGGCACCACCGAAGTGGCCGTGATCTCGCTGAACGGCATCGTCTATTCGGCCTCGGTGCGCATCGGCGGCGACCGCTTCGACGAGTCGATCACCAACTACGTGCGCCGCAACCACGGCATGCTGATCGGTGAAGCCACCGCCGAGCGGATCAAGGTCGAGCTGGGCTGCGCCTACCCGCAGGCCGAGGTCATCGAGATGGAAATCTCCGGCAGGAACCTCGCCGAGGGCGTGCCGAAGATGATCAAGATCAACTCCAACGAAGTGCTCGAAGCCCTGCACGAGCCGCTGTCGGGCATCGTCAGCGCGGTCAAGCTGGCGCTGGAGCAGACCCCGCCGGAACTGTGCGCCGACGTCGCCGAGCGCGGCATCGTGCTCACCGGTGGCGGCGCCCTGCTGCGCGACCTGGACCGCCTGATCTCCGAGGAAACCGGCCTGCACGTGCAGGTGGCCGACGACCCGCTCACCTGCGTGGCCCGCGGTGGCGGTCGTGCGCTGGAGCTGGTGGACATGCACGGCAACGAGTTCTTTGCGCCGGAGTAAGCCTTACCCGGCGGCACCGCGCTCCCTTTCCATCTTGTCCAGTCGAAGCCAGTCGTGCCGCCCTACGCCGGTCCTCCCGTAGCCTCCCGCCAGGGTGATGCCAGCAGCCCACTGCGGCTGCTCGCCTACCTGGCCCTGGCCATCACCCTGATCGTGCTCGACGACCAGGCCGGCTGGCTGGCGCGCGCGCGCGCCCAGGCCAACGTGCTGGTGCAGCCGGTGTGGGCGCTGGCCGGCCTGCCGGGCCGCCTCGGCACCCAGGTCAAGGACAATGCGGCCAGCCACGGCCAGCTGGTCGATGAAAACCGCGAGCTGCGCAACCAGCTGCTGATCGCCAACGCGCGCCTGACCCGGCTGCAGACCGCCGCGCTGGACAACGCGCAGCTGCGCGAACTGCTCAACGTGGCCGAGCGCAGCGGGCTGGACGTGCAGCTGGCGCCGATCCTGGACATCGACCTGGACCCGGTCCGGCAGCGCCTGGTGCTGGCCGCCGGTACCCGCGATGGCGTGCACATGGGGCAGGCGGTGATCGACGCTGGCGGCCTGATGGGGCAGGTGATCGCCACCACCGGCAGCAATGCCACGGTGCTGCTGCTGACCGACCCGGACCACGCGGTGCCGGTCACCGTGGCCCGCAACGGCGTGCGCCTGATCGTCTACGGGCGCGGCGACAGCCTGGAACTGCGCGATATTCCGCTCAGCGCCGGGGTGGAAGTGGGCGACGAGATCGTCACCTCCGGCCTCGGCGGCCGTTTCCCGGCCGGCTTCCCGGTGGGCAAGATCACCGCCCTGCGCCCCGACGACACCCACGCCTTCCTGGTCGGCGAACTCAAGCCGGCCGCCCAGCTCGACCGCGGCCGCGACGTCCTGTTGCTGCGCCCAGGCGCAGCAATCCGGGTGCCGCCGAACCTGCAACTGTCCGAAGCCGCTGGCGGGCCCGCGGCGGCTCCTGCGCCTTCGGCGCCGGCGACACCGACCCAACCCGCACCCCAGCCATCCCCGACGGGGCCCACCCCATGAGCCGCCTGCGCGACAAACCCTGGGTGCTCCCGGTCAGCATCGTGCTGGCCCTGCTGCTCGGCCTGCTGCCGTTGCCGGCGCTGCTGCAGCCGCTGCGCCCGTACTGGCTGGCGCTGGTGCTGGCGTACTGGGTGATCGAAGCGCCGGACCGGGTCGGGCTGGGCGTGGCCTTCAGCTGCGGCGTGATCGCCGACCTGCTCTACGGCGGCGTGCTGGGCGAACAGGCGCTGCGGCTGGTGATGCTCACCTTCATCCTGCAGCGCTTCCGCGCGCGCATCCGCTTCTTCCCGATGTCCCAGCAGGTGCTGGCCATCGGCGGGCTGCTGTTCAACGACCGCATCGTCAGCGCCGTGGTCCACATCGCCGTGGGCGAGCCGACCCTGCCGTGGTCGTACTGGTGGGCGCCGCTGCTGGGCATGGGGCTGTGGCCGCTGGTGTTCGTGCTGCTCGACGCAGTCCGCTTCGGACGTCGCGGGCGCTGACATGTACGTGCGCCGCCAGGCCAAGAATCCGCGCGCCGAAGCCGAACAGTTCCGGCGCCGCGCCGCGCTGGGCTTCCTCGGCGTGCTGGTCTGCCTGGTCGGGCTGGGCGGCTGGTACTTCAAGCTGCAGGTGCTGGACCACGATACCTACGCCACGCGCTCGGAAGCCAACCGCATCAAGCCGCGGCCGGTGGTTCCCGGGCGCGGCATGATCTATGACCGCAACGGGCGGCTGCTGGCCGAGAACGTGCCCGCGTTCCGGCTGGACATCACCCCGGACAAGGTCAAGGACATGGATGCCACCCTGGCCGGGCTGGCGAAGATCCTGAGCATCACCCCGGAAGACTTGGAAACCTTCAACAAATCGCGCAAGGCGCGCCGCAGCTTCCTGCCGGTGACGCTCAAGCTGCGCGTCACCGACGAGGAAATGGCGCGCTTCGCGGTAGACCGCTGGCGTTATCCCGGCGTGGAGCTGGAACCCTACCTGACCCGCCGCTACCCCTACGGCGACCTGTTCGCGCACATCATCGGCTACGTCGGCCGGGTCGATGACAAGGACCTGGAAACGCTGGGCGAGGGCAATGCGGCGCTGACCCATATCGGCAAGTCCGGCCTGGAGCGCTATTACGAGCAGCAGCTGCGCGGCAAGGTCGGCTACGAACAGGTTGAAACCAACGTGCAGGGCCGGGCCATCCGCACCATCGGCCGGGTCGCCGCGCAATCGGGCAACGACCTGCGCCTGTCCATCGATGCCGACCTGCAGCGCGCCATGGTGGCGGCCTTCGGCGAGTTCGACGGCGCCGCCGTGGCGATGGATCCGCGCACCGGCGAGATCCTGGCCATGGTCAGCCTGCCGTCGTACGACCCGAACCTGTTCGTCAACGGCATCTCGCATGCCGACTTCAAGGCCCTCAACGACAACCCCTCGCGGCCGCAGTTCAACCGCCTGGTGCTGGGTGGCGTGGCGCCGGGTTCGACGATCAAGCCGCTGATCGGCCTGGCCGGCCTGGACAGCGGCGTGCGCAAGCCCGAGGACAAGATCCTCTCCACCGGCATGTTCTACCTGCCGGGCACCTCGCGTGGCTGGGGTGATGCCAACCGTGGCGGCCACGGCTGGACCGACCTGCGCAAGTCGATCACCCAGTCGGTCAACACCTATTACTACAAGCTGGCGCTGGACCTGGGCATCGAGCGCTTCGACCACTACATGGGTTATTACGGCTTCGGCGAGCCCACCGGCATCGATCTCACCGGCGAGATCGGCGGCATCCTGCCCTCGCCGCAGAACAAGTACAAGGCGCGCAAGGAACGCTGGTATCCCGGCGATACCGTCAACGTCAGCATCGGCCAGGGCGACTGGAAGGTCACCCCGCTGCAGCTGGTGCACGGCGTGGGCGGCATTGCCGACGGCCAGCTGCGCACTCCGCACCTGGTGATGCAGCAGCGCGCGAGCTTCGACGCGGACTGGGTGCCCACGCCGGCCGGCACCAGCAAGCCGGTCAGCCCCAGCCCGGGCAACCTGCAGGCCGTGCGCGAAGGCATGATGGGCACCATGCGCCCGGGCGGCAGCGGCGCGCGCGCGGCGGCCGGAGCGCCGTACACCATTGCCGGCAAGACGGGCACCGCGCAGGTGATCAGCCGGCGCGGCACCGCGGCGGTGAACCCCAAGAGCCTGCCGATGCACCTGCGCCACCGCTCGCTGTTCGTGGGCTTTGCCCCGGCCGAGAACCCGGTGATCGTGCTGGCCATTGCCGTCGAAGGCGGCGGTTACGGCGGTTCGGCGGCCGCACCGATCGCGCGCAAGCTGTTCGACGCGTGGCTGCTGGGCAAGATGCCCGAAGGCATGGAGCCGCTGGACAGCCTGCGCGGCACCACCGCGATCGGCATCACCGCATTCGAAGGCGACAGCGCCGCACGCGAGGCCGGCGATGCCGCTGCCGCCGTGCTGGAATCGCTGCCGGTGCTGGTCGGCCTGCCCGAACCGGTTCCCGCGCCTGCACCCGCACCCGGCGCGCCGCTGGCGCCGGCCGCCCAACCCCCCGCCCCGCCGGAGCGCAGCCGATGAAGGATTTCCTGCGCTGGGCCAGCGACATGGTCGTGCGCTTCTGCAGCACCCTGGACTGGGTGCTGTGCCTGGCGTTGGGCGCGCTGATGCTGATCGGCCTTGCCGTGCTCAAGAGCGCCGGCGGCGATTCGCTGGTGTTCGCCCAGGGCGCGCGCTTCGTGGTCGGGCTGGGCGCGATGTGGGCGATTTCGCGCATGCCGATCCTGCGCATCCGCTCGGCCACCCCGCTGATCTATGCGGTGTCGATGATTCCGCTGCTGGCCGTGTTCGTGCTCGGCACCGGCAAGTACGGCCGCCAGTGGCTGGACCTGAAACTGTTCTACCTGCAGCCGGCCGAGCTGCTCAAGGTCAGCCTGCCGATGATGGTGGCCTGGTACCTGCACCGCATGCCGTTGCCGCCGCGTTTCTCCACGGTGATGGTCAGTGCGGTGATCATCGGCGTGCCCACCGGGCTGGTGATGCTGCAGCCGGACTTCGGTACCGGCGTGCTGATCGCCGCCAGCGGTGCGTTCGTGCTGCTGCTGGCCGGCCTGCCGTGGTGGTGGGTGGGCGTGGCGGTGGGCGGCGTGGCTGCTGCCGCGCCGGTGGCCTGGATCTGGCTGCTGCGGCCGTACCAGAAGGACCGCATCATGATGTTCCTGGACCCGGAGATGGATGCGCTGGGTGCCGGCTGGAACATCATCCAGTCCAAGATCGCCATTGGTTCGGGCGGTTTCGACGGCAAGGGCTGGGGGCAGGGCTCGCAGTCGCACCTGAACTTCATTCCCGAACAGACCACCGACTTTGCCTTCTCCGTGCTCAGCGAGGAGTTCGGCTGGATCGGCGTGGCGCTGGTGCTGTTCCTGTACCTGGTGGTGATCGGGCGCTGCCTGTGGATCGCCTCGCAGTCGCGTGACTCCTATTCGCGCCTGTTGGCCGGCGCCACCGGCCTGGCCTTCTTCGTCTACGTGCTGGTCAACGGCGGCATGATCTCGGGCCTGCTGCCGGTGGTGGGCGTGCCGATGCCGCTGATCAGCTACGGCGGCACCTCGGCGGTATCGCTGCTGGCCGGGTTCGGGCTGGTCATGGCCGCACGCAGCCACAACCCGGTGCACGGCGGCTACAGCTGACCGTCAAAAGATCGGCAAGTCGGGACGGGATCTTGCGCAGATTCGTTATTGGAGCGTGACGAATGTGCTGAAATCGGCGGTGTAGGTGCAGAGGGTGTCAACAACCCGTCGGTAAAGTGAGATGCAGCGCACAAATATGAATGCGCTTGATCAGGATCAATGGACTTGTCGTAAACGGCCTGCACAATGGCGGCCCGCAAGCAGCTGCGCATCGAGCCAAGCGACGCGCAAGGCGCTGCGGGACGTAGTTGACCTAACGGGTACAGGGGGTGCGGCGTTGCGCTGGGGAGTAGCGCGTCGTGCCAGTATCGACCTGGTCGGTGGCCCGGTTGCGCCCATGGGGATGGGGGCGCAAC
>NZ_JASCOP010000073.1:0-20258 GCF_029959395.1 Stenotrophomonas sp. PS02300 | reverse complement strand
GGGGGCCGGGGATTCAAGGCTTGCGGGGGGCGCCGCGGCCCCCCCGCGGCGCGTCGGTCAGGCTTCGCGCACGCCGAGGTGGCGCAGGCGGGCGCGGCGGGTGCCGATCTGCGCGGCCATCACCTTCTCGTCCAGCTTGCCTTCCCACTTGGCGATCACCAGCACCGCAATCGCGTTGCCGACCAGGTTCACGAAGGTCAGGCCTTCAGCCAGGATGCGGTGGATGCCCAGGATCAGCGCGATGCTGGCCACCGGGATGGTGCCGGTGGTGCCCAGCGTCGCTGCCAGCACCACGAACGCTGCCCCGGCCACGCCGGCGGCGCCCTTGGACGTGAGCAGCAGCACCGCGATCAGCCCCAGCTGGTGCCACACGGTCAGCTCGGTGTTGGTCGCCTGGGCCAGGAACAGCGCAACCGTGGTCAGGTACAGGCAGGTGCCATCCAGGTTGAACGAGTAGCCGGCCGGAATCACGAAGCCGACCACGCCTTCTTCGCAGCCCAGCTTCTTCATCTTCTCGATCAGGCGCGGCAGCACCGTTTCGGTGGAGGTGGTGGCCGCCACGATCACGATTTCATCGCGCAGGTAAGCCAGCAGCCGCCACAGGCTGGCGCCGGTCCACCAGCACACCGCGCCGAGCACGAACACCGTGAATGCCGCGCAGACCACGAAGAACTCGATGATCAGCTCGCCCAGCGACAGCAGCGACCCCGCGCCGAACTGGCCCACGGTAAACGCGATGGCACCGAACGCGCCGATCGGCGCGAAGTACATGACGTAGCCGATGATCTTGAACAGTGCCGACGACGTGCCTTCGATCACCTTCATCACCGGCGCGCCGCGCTCACCGATCGAGGCCAGCGCCACGCCGAACAGCACCGCCACGAACAGCACCTGCAACACGTGCGCCTCGGTGAACGCACTGACCAGCGTGTTGGGAATGATCGCCATGATGTAGGACACGATCGACTGGTCGTGCGCGGTATGCACGTAGCCCTGGATGCTGGCCATGTCGATGGTGGCCGGGTCGATGTTCATGCCGGCGCCGGGCTGCCAGAGATCGACCGCAACCAGCCCGACGATCAGCGCCAGGATGGTGATCACCTCGAAATAGATCAGCGATTTCAGCGCGAGCCGGCCCACGCTGCGCATGTCGCGCATGCCGGCGATGCCGTGCACCACCGTCACGAAGATGATCGGGCCGATCATCATGCGGATCAGCTTGATGAAGGCATCGCCGAACGGCTTCATCGCCGAACCCCAGTCCGGCTGCAGCCAACCCAGTACGACGCCGATGATGGTGCCGGCCAGCACCTGGAACCACAACTGGCCAAAGACGCCGAAGCGGCCCTGCCGCTTCTCAACAACAGTCATAACAACCCTCCCAGGTCACAAGAATAGAGACGTCGTGCGTATTCAGTCGAACAGCACGCCGTCGAACAGCTTTCGGGCGGTGCGCAGGATGGCCGCAGCGGCCACCTGCCCGTGCGCGTCGCGCTCCAGCACGCAGCCGGTGCTTCCGCTGGGGTGTTCAATGTCCAGTTGCAGGCGGCTGCCTTCGGGCACCGCCGCGAGCGCATGGGCCGTTGAGGCGGGCAGCAGGCAGGCCGTGGCTACGGTGACCGCGCCCAGCACCCCGATGGAGGCGTGGCAGCGGTGGGGGATGAACGAACGCACGCAGATCGCGCCACCGTCGCGCGGGGCCGCCACCAGCATCATCTTGGGCACCGACTGCGCGCTGACATCGCCGAGGTTCATCAATGGCCCCGCCTGCAGACGGATCGCCTCCAGGCGCGCCTTCAACGCATCGTCGGCATCCAGCGTGGCGCGGTCGTCGTACCCGCTCACGCCCACGTCGCTGGCGCGCAGCACCACGCAGGGCATGCCGTTGTCGATCAGGGTGAGCTCCACCCCGTCGATCACATCCACCGCGTTGCCGGTCGGCAGCAATGCGCCGCAGCTGGAGCCGGCGATGTCGGCAAAGGTCAGCGGAATCGGCGCCGCCGTGCCCGGCACACCGTCGATCCGCGCCGAACCGTCGTAGCGCACCTGGCCGCCGGGGGTCTGTACGTTGGCGGTGGCCACCTTGCCGGTGTTCACCATGAAGATGCGCACATCGGTGCTTTCGCCGGTGGGTTGCACCAGCCCGCGTTCAAGGGCGAACGGCCCGACCCCGGCCAGCAGGTTGCCGCAGTTCTGCGCATCGCTCACCACGGCCTGGTCGACGAACACCTGCAGGAACAGGTAATCCACGTCCGCGCCGGGGTGGCGGGAGGGCGATACCACCGCGACCTTGGAGGTCAGCGGGTCGGCGCCGCCCATGCCATCGATCTGGCGCGGGTCCGGCGAGCCATACGCGCGCAACAGGAACGCATCGCGCGCGGCCGCATCGGCCGGCAGCTCGGCGGCCAGGAAGTAGCCGCCCTTGGACGTGCCACCGCGCATCCACATGGCCGGCACGCCCTTACTCATAACGCAGGCCCTTGGCCGCCAGGCGTTCGCGCATCGCGTAGATGTCCAGGCCCAGCTCGCCCTTGGCCAGGCGTTCGCGCTTCTCCGCCTCGCGCGCTTCGCGCGCCTGCGATTCTGCCGCCACCCGCACCGCATCGGCGCGCGGCACGATCACCACGCCGTCATCGTCGGCGATCACCACGTCGCCGGGGTGGACCAGCGCACCGCCGCAGACCACCGGCACGTTCACCGAGCCCAGCGTCTCCTTGACCGTACCCTGCGCATGGATCGCCCGGCTCCAGACCGGGAAGCCCATTGCGGTCAGGTCGCGCACATCGCGTACGCCGGCATCGATCACCAGCCCAAGGCAGCCACGCACCTGCGCCGAGGTGGCCAGCAGGTCGCCGAAGTAGCCGTCGGTGCAGTCGCTGGTCGGCGCCACCACCAGCACATCGCCTTCGCGCAGCTGCTCGATGGCCACGTGCATCATCCAGTTGTCGCCGGGCGGCACCGACACGGTGATGGCGCTGCCGGCAATGCGGGCGCCGCTGTAGATCGGGCGCAGCCGCGGGTGCAGCAGGCCGCTGCGGCCCTGCGACTCATGCGCGGTGGCCACGCCTGCCTGGGCCAGGACCTGGAGTGCGCCGGCAACGGCGCGTTCGACACGGGTGACGACGCGGGACATCCATCCATCCTTCTATGACGATGATGCAGTCTTGTCCGCCAGCGCCCACCCCTCAAGATCGATTTCCGCAACAGCCATTGGGTTTGGTTATAGTTTATCCATGAACCGGCCCTTCGAGCTGAACCTGAAGCATCTGCATGCGCTGGTCGCGGTGCACCACCACGGCGGCATCAGCGCCGCCGCGCCACACGTGAATCTCTCCCAGCCGGCACTGACCCAAGCCATCGCGCGGTTGGAGAGCCAACTGGACGCACCCCTGTTCGACCGCCAGCCCGGCGGCATGGCACCCACGGAAGCAGCGGGACTGCTGGTGCCCCGCATCGAGCGCGCACTGGGTTACATCGCCGATGGCGTGCGGGTGGCACGGCGCGCACAGCGCCTGCCTGCGTTGCCTGCCGTTGAGCGACGCGTCACGCTCGGGCAGCTGCGCGCGCTCGTGGCGGTGGACGACGCCGGCAGCTTCACCCTGGCCGCAGCGCGCGCCGGCATCTCCCAGCCGGCGATCTACCGCGCCGTGCACGAGCTGGGCATCGCCATTGAAACGCCGTTGACCGAACGCCACGGCAAGACCGTGCAGACCACCCCGGCCGCCACCCGCATGCTGCGGCTGGTGCGGCTGGCGCTGTCCGAACTGGCAGCGGGCCTGGACGAAGTGGCCCTGCTGCGCTCCGAACAGGGCGGCAAGGTCACGCTCGGCGTGATGCCGCTTGCCCGCGCGATCCTGCTGCCACAGGTACTGGCGCGCTTTGCCCGCGCCCACCCGGGCGCATCGGTCAATGTGATCGAAGGCCCTTACGCGGAACTGCTGGGCGATCTTCGCGCCGGCAGCCTGGACCTGTTGATCGGCGCGATGCGCGACACCCTGCCCGTGCGCGATGTCGCGCAGGAAGGCCTGTTCGACGATGACCCGGTGATCGTCGCGCGCAGTGGGCACCCGCTGGCCGGCAGCGGCCCGCTCGAGTTCGACCGGCTGCTGGCGTTTCCCTGGGTGATCGCCGCCACCGGCGCGCCTGTGCGCGCCCGTTGGGAACGCATGTTCCGCCAGCATGGCCATGAACCGCCGCGCCTGCGCATCGAATGCGGCTCGGTGCTGATCACCCGCGGCCTGCTGCTGGAAGACGACTGGCTTACCCTGATGTCACGCGACCAGTTCGTGATCGAACGCCGCGCGGGCCTGCTCAGCGAAATCGGCAGCGCCGGCGACGACCTGCGCCGCCGCATCGGCCTCACCACCCGCGCCGACTGGCATCCCACCCGCCTGCAGCAGGCGTTCGTGAAAACCTTCCGCGCCGTCTGCGCCGAACGCAGCAACGACGCCGACAACGCGTGGCCGTTCCGTTATCCCGCGCGTTGAAGGAAAAAAAACCCCCGGTTCTCACCGGGGGTTTTCGTTCAACACATCAGCCGATCAGGCTCAGGCGGCAACCGTCTTGGCCACGTCCTGATAGTCCTCGATCTGGTCGAAGTTCATGTAGCGGTAGATGTCCTTGCTGCTGGCATCCAGCACGCCGATGTCGGCCATGTACTCTTCCTTGGTCGGGATGCGACCCAGGCGCGAGCAGATCGCGGCCAGCTCGGCCGAACCCAGGTACACGTTGGAGTTGCGGCCCAGGCGGTTCGGGAAGTTGCGGGTCGAGGTCGAGAACACCGTCGCACCTTCGCGCACCTGCGCCTGGTTGCCCATGCACAGCGAGCAGCCCGGCATTTCCATGCGTGCACCGGCGGTGCCGAAGGTGCCGTAATGGCCTTCCTTGGTCAGCTCCGAGGCATCCATCTTGGTCGGCGGGGCAACCCACAGCTTGGTCGGGATGTCGCGCTTGCCTTCCAGCAGCTTCGCAGCCGCACGGAAGTGGCCGATGTTGGTCATGCACGAACCGATGAAGACTTCATCGATGGCCGCACCGGCCACGTCCGACAGCGTCTTGACGTCGTCCGGATCGTTCGGGCAGGCCACGATCGGCTCGTGGATGTCGGCCAGGTCGATCTCGATGACGGCGGCGTACTCGGCGTCGGCATCCGGCTGCAGCAGCTCCGGGTTGGCCAGCCAGGCTTCCATCTTCTCGATGCGGCGCGCCAGCGAACGGGCGTCCTGGTAACCCTCGGCGATCATCCACTTCAGCAGCGTGATGTTGCTGGTGAGGTATTCGATGATCGGCTCCTTGTTCAGGTGCACCGAGCAACCGGCGGCCGAACGTTCGGCCGAGGCATCGGACAGTTCGAACGCCTGCTCGACCTTCAGGTCCGGCAGGCCTTCGATTTCCAGGATGCGACCGGAGAAGATGTTCTTCTTGCCGGCCTTGGCCACGGTCAGCAGGCCGGACTTGATCGCATACAGCGGAATCGCGTTGACCAGGTCACGCAGGGTCACACCCGGCTGCATCGTGCCCTTGAAGCGCACCAGCACCGATTCGGGCATGTCCAGCGGCATCACGCCGGTGGCCGCCGCGAAGGCAACCAGGCCCGAGCCGGCCGGGAACGAAATGCCCACCGGGAAACGGGTGTGCGAATCGCCGCCGGTGCCGACGGTGTCGGGCAGCAGCATGCGGTTGAGCCAGCTGTGGATCACGCCATCGCCCGGACGCAGCGAGACGCCGCCACGGGTGGAGATGAACTCCGGTAGCGTGTGGTGGGTCTTGACGTCCACCGGCTTCGGATAGGCAGCGGTGTGGCAGAACGACTGCATCACCAGGTCGGCCGAGAAGCCCAGGCAGGCCAGGTCCTTCAGCTCGTCGCGGGTCATCGGGCCGGTGGTGTCCTGCGAGCCCACCGAGGTCATCTTCGGTTCGCAGTAGGTGCCCGGGCGCATGCCCTGGCCTTCCGGCAGGCCACAGGCGCGGCCGACCATCTTCTGCGCCAGCGAGAAGCCCTTGCCGGTATCCGGCGGGTCCATCGGCAGGCGGAACAGGTTGGTCGGGGCCAGGCCCAGCGCTTCGCGCGCCTTGGCGGTCAGGCCACGGCCGATGATCAGCGGAATGCGGCCACCGGCGCGCACTTCGTCGAACAGCACGTCGGACTTCACCTGGAACTCGGCGATGACCTGGCCATCCTTCAGGGCCTTGCCGTCATAGGGACGCAGCTCGACCACGTCGCCCATGTTCATCTGCGACACGTCCAGCTCGATCGGCAGCGCGCCGGCGTCTTCCATGGTGTTGTAGAAGATCGGGGCGATCTTCGAACCCAGGCACACGCCACCGAAACGCTTGTTCGGAATGAACGGAATGTCTTCGCCGGTGAACCACAGCACCGAGTTGGTGGCCGACTTGCGGCTCGAACCGGTACCCACCACGTCGCCCACGTAGGCCACCAGGTGGCCCTTGTCCTTCAGCGATTCAATGAACTTGACCGGGCCGCGCTTGCCGTCTTCTTCCGGCTCGATGCCATCGCGCTTGTTCTTCAGCATCGCCAGGGCGTGCAGCGGGATGTCCGGGCGGGTGGTCGCATCGGGGGCCGGCGACAGGTCGTCGGTGTTGGTTTCGCCGGTCACCTTGAGCACGGTGATGGTCAGGCTCTGCGGCACTTCCGGGCGGCTGGTGAACCACTCGGCATCGGCCCAGCTCTGCAGCACGCCCTGGGCGTTCGCATTGCCGGCCTTGGCCTTTTCCTGCACGTCGTGGAAGGCGTCGAACACCAGCAGGGTGTTCTTCAGCGCGGTGGCGGCGATCGCGCCGACGGCGGCATCGTCCAGCAGCTGGACCAGCGGCGCGACGTTGTAGCCGCCCAGCATGGTGCCCAGCAGTTCGGTGGCGCGCTCGCGCGGGATCAGCGCGTTGGTTTCGCTGCCGAAGGCAATGGCGGCCAGGTACGAGGCCTTGACCTTGGCGGCATCATCGACGCCGGCCGGCACGCGGTGGGTGAGCAGGTCGAGCAGGAACTCGGCCTCGCCCGCCGGCGGGTTCTTCAGCAGCTCAATGACGTCGGCCGTCTGCTGGGCGCTCAGCGGCAGCGGCGGGATGCCAAGCGCGGCGCGCTCGGCTACGTGGTGGCGGTAGGCTTCCAACATGACAACTCCCGGGAAATTCTTTGAAAAGACTTCGGTTGAATACGGCGGTTGAGTAACGGGCTCAGGCGTGCGGCACGATCAGCTTCAGGCCCTTGAAGTAGTCGCGGTAAAATGTGTCGTTCCAGGTGATCAGGCCGTCGCACTGCAGCAGCGCGTGCGCGCCGACCATGAAATCGTCGATGCCCCGCCTGCCGGTCCCGCGCTGGCGGTGGCGGCGGTGCATCTCGCCGGCACGCAGCGCCGACTTGGCTTCCAGCGGGCTGAAGCGGACGCCCATCTCTTCCAGTGCTTCCTGCACCTCGGCCCCGCCGCGCAGCGCGGCGCAGATCTCGGCCAGCACCACCCCGCAGATCACCACGCGGCCGCCGACCAGGCTCTGGCGCAGGCAGGCTTCCACCGCATCGGCCTGGGGGCCGTTGCTGAGCAGTTCGATCAGGACCGGGGAATCAACGGCGATCATGCAGCGCTCATTCCGCGTCGCGCACGGCGAGCACGGCCGCCTCGGCCGACTCGAAGCCATCCAGCGCGAACTTGCCGCGGGCACGCGAAATGGCATCGTCCACGCTCTTGCGCAGGATGATGCGGCTGCCGTCGAGCTCCACCTTCAACTGGGTGCCCTTGGTCAGGCCGAGCGCGTCGCGGACCGCCTTGGGCAAGGTGATCTGTCCGCGTTCTGCAACGGTGGCTTCCATCGGTAGGCCCTCCAAAGTATGCACAAATTATACATACTTCCCCGGGCATACTTCCACTGCCATACCCATGACACCGGCGATACATATTCATAGGTAGCCTGAGAGCCTGCCGCAGACCGCCGCCCGGCTGAATCGTTCATACTGACGCCGACTGCCGGGCCGTCGGGACACCGGCAACCGCAAGCAGGCCCCCCACGGGCCACTGCAAGCCATCCGCAAGAGGAGTCACCCCGCATGAGCGATTCGTTCTCCACCCGCAGCCAGCTGGACGTCGGCGGCACCACCTACGACTACTTCAGCCTGCCGAAGCTCGGACAGCAGTTCGACATTTCCCACCTGCCCTATTCGATGAAGATCCTGCTGGAGAACCTGCTCCGGCACGAGGACGGCGGGGTCACCGTCGGCAAGGACCACATCGAAGCGGTGGCGCGCTGGGATCCCAAGGCCGAGCCGGACATCGAAATTGCCTTCATGCCCGCCCGCGTGGTCCTGCAGGACTTCACCGGCGTGCCCTGCGTGGTCGACCTGGCCGCCATGCGCGATGCGGTGGTCAAGCTGGGCGGCCGCCCGGAGCAGATCAACCCGCAGATTCCCTCCGAACTGGTCATCGACCACTCGGTGCAGGTCGATGTGTTCGGCACCCCCGACGCGCTGGACCTGAACGGCAAGATCGAGTTCCAGCGCAACCAGGAGCGCTACGGCTTCCTGCGCTGGGGCCAGAAGGCGTTCGACAACTTCAAGGTGGTGCCGCCCAACACCGGCATCGTCCACCAGGTGAACCTGGAAAACCTCGCCCGCGTCGTCATGACCGCCGAGAAGGGCGGCAAGCAGGTGGCCTACCCCGATACGGTATTCGGCACCGACAGCCACACCACCATGATCAATGGCATCGGCGTGCTGGGCTGGGGCGTGGGCGGCATCGAGGCCGAGGCGGCCATGCTGGGCCAGCCCTCCTCCATGCTGATCCCGCAGGTGGTCGGCTTCAAGCTCACCGGGCGCCTGCCCGAAGGCGCCACCGCCACCGACCTGGTGCTCACCGTCACCCAGATGCTGCGCAAGCACGGCGTGGTGGGCAAGTTCGTCGAGTTCTTCGGTGAAGGCCTGCAGCACCTGCCGCTGGCCGACCGCGCCACCATCGGCAACATGGCCCCCGAATACGGCGCCACCTGCGGCATCTTCCCGATCGACAACGAATCGCTGACCTACCTGCGCCTGTCCGGCCGCAGCGAGGAACAGATCGCACTGGTGGAGGCCTATGCCAAGGCCCAGGGCCTCTGGCACGACGCCAACACCGCCCACGCCAGCTACAGCGCCACGCTGGAACTGGACATGGGCGAGGTCAAGCCCTCGCTGGCCGGCCCCAAGCGCCCGCAGGACCGCGTGCTGCTGGAAGACGTCAAGCAGAACTACCGCGACAACCTGGGCGGGCTGACCACCAACCGCGACAAGCGCAACGAAGATATCGCCAAGTTCGTCAACGAAGGCGGCGGCGCGGCGGTCGGCAACGAGCAGCTGGCCAAGGGCTATGCCGATGTCGAGCATGACGGCAGCCGCTACCGGCTCAAGGACGGCGCGGTGGTCATTGCCGCCATCACCTCCTGCACCAACACCTCCAACCCGGCGGTGATGATCGGTGCCGGCCTGCTGGCCCGCAACGCGGCGGCCAAGGGGCTGGACCGCAAGCCGTGGGTGAAGACCTCGCTCGGCCCAGGCTCGCGCGTGGTCACCGACTACCTTGAGAAGGCCGGTGTGCTCACCGAGCTGGAAAAGGTCGGCTTCTACGTGGTCGGCTACGGCTGCACCACCTGCATCGGCAATTCCGGCCCGCTGCCCACCGAAGTGAGCGCCGCCATCGCCAGTGGCGACCTGGTGGTCACCTCGGTGCTCTCGGGCAACCGCAACTTCGAGGGCCGCGTGCACCCCGAAGTGAAGATGAACTACCTGGCCAGCCCACCGCTGGTGGTGGCCTACGCCATCGCCGGCACCACCGACATCGACCTGACCACCGAGCCGCTGGGTACCGGCAGCGATGGCCAGCCGGTGTACCTGCGCGACATCTGGCCGAGCAACAAGGAAATCGGCGATGTCATCGCCGCCACCATCGGCCCGGAGATGTTCAAGCAGAACTACGCCGACGTGTTCAAGGGCGACAGCCGCTGGAACACCATCCAGTCGCCCGATGGCGACCTGTACGAATGGGATGGCAGCTCCACCTACATCAAGAACCCGCCCTACTTCGACGGCATGACCATGCAGGTCGGCCATATCGAGGACGTGCACGGGGCGCGGGTGATGGGCCTGTTCGGCGATTCGATCACCACCGACCACATCTCCCCGGCCGGCAACATCAAGAAGGATTCACCGGCAGGCCGCTTCCTGCAGGAGCGCGGCGTGCAACCGGCCGACTTCAACAGCTACGGCAGCCGCCGCGGCAACGACGATGTGATGGTGCGCGGCACCTTCGCCAACATCCGCATCAAGAACCTGATGTTCGGCGGCGAGGAAGGCGGCAACACCCTGTACTTCCCCAAGGCGGGCGGCGAGCCGCAGAAGCTGGCCATCTACGATGCGGCCATGCAGTACAAGGCCGAGGGCGTGCCGCTGGTGGTCTTCGCCGGCAAGGAGTACGGCACCGGCTCCTCGCGCGACTGGGCGGCCAAGGGCACCAACCTGCTGGGCGTGAAGGCGGTGATGGCCGAAAGCTTCGAGCGCATCCACCGCTCCAACCTGGTCGGCATGGGCGTGCTGCCGCTGCAGTTCCAGGCCGGCGAAAACGCCCAGAGCCTGGGCCTGGACGGCTCGGAAACGGTCGACATCACCGGCCTGGCCGATGGCGCCAGCAAGACCGCCACCGTCACCGCCACCAAGGCCGACGGCACCGCCAAGACCTTCCAGGCCCACGTGATGCTGCTCACCCCCAAGGAAGTGGAGTACTTCAAGCACGGCGGCCTGCTGCAGTACGTGCTGCGCCAGCTGGCGGCCCGCTGAGCCGGCCCCGGCCCCTCCCCCGTGCAGGGGGCGTTTCGACGCCCCCTGCACGCGATGTTCACAGGTTCTTCGCGTTTTCCATTCGGACCGGTATGCTGCCGGGGACCGAAACGACGGATACTCTCCGTCAGCATCACACCATCAACGTTTCCTGGAGGGGGAATAATGAGTCTGGAACGTCCCTGGCTGCAGAGCTATCCCAACGGCGTGCCCGCCGAAATCGACGTCAACGAGTTCCATTCGGTGTCGGCCGTGTTCGATACGTCGGTGGCCAAGTTCCGCGACCGTCCCGCCTACTCCAGCTTCGGCAAGGTCCTCACCTACGGTGAAACCGACGCCCTGGTCGAGCAGTTCGCCGCCTACCTGCTGGGCGAGCTGAAGCTCAAGAAGGGCGACCGCGTCGCCCTGATGATGCCCAACTGCCTGCAGTACCCGGTGGCCACCTTCGGCGTGCTGCGCGCCGGCCTGACCGTGGTCAACGTCAACCCGCTGTACACCGCCCGCGAGCTCAAGCACCAGCTGGTCGATTCCGGCGCCGCCGTGCTGGTGGTGGTGGACAACTTCGGCGACACCGTGCAGCAGGTCATCGCCGATACGCAGGTCAAGCAGGTCATCACCACCGGCCTGGGCGACATGCTCGGCCTGAAGGGCGTGGTGGTGAACTTCGTGCTGAAGTACATCAAGAAGATGGTGCCCAACTACACCCTGCGCGGTGCGATCCGCTTCAACCAGGCGCTGAAGCTGGGCAGCGGCCACACCCTGCCGAAGGTGGAGCTGGACCACGACGACGTGGCCTTCCTGCAGTACACCGGCGGCACCACCGGCGTGGCCAAGGGCGCCATGCTGACCAACCGCAACCTGGTGGCCAACATGCAGCAGGCCTCGGCGTGGATCTCCGCGTCGGGCATCGAGATGGGCAAGGAGTGGATCATCACCGCCCTGCCGCTGTACCACATCTTCGCGTTGACGGCGAACGGCCTGGTCTTCATGAAGTTCGGTGGCTGCAACCACCTGATCACCAACCCGCGCGACATGAAGGGCTTCGTCAAGGAGCTCAAGTCCACCCGCTTCACCGCCATCACCGGCGTCAACACGCTGTTCAACGGCCTGCTCAACACCCCCGGCTTCGATGAGGTGGATTTCTCCTCGCTCAAGGTCACCCTGGGCGGCGGCATGGCGGTGCAGCGTGCCGTGGCCGAGCGCTGGAAGAAGACCACCGGCATCACCCTGGTCGAGGCCTACGGCCTGACCGAGACCTCGCCGGCGGCCTGCATCAACCCGCTCAACCTGGCCGAGTACAACGGCGCGATCGGCCTGCCGATCCCGTCCACCGACGCCTGCGTGAAGGACGACAACGGCGTCACCCTGCCGGCCGGCGACGTCGGCGAGCTGTGCATCCGTGGCCCGCAGGTCATGAAGGGGTACTGGCAGCGCCCGGAAGAAACCGCCAAGGCAATCGACGCCGAGGGCTGGCTGCACACCGGCGACATGGCACGCATGGACGAGCACGGCTTCTTCTACATCGTGGACCGCAAGAAGGACATGATCCTGGTGTCCGGCTTCAACGTGTACCCGAACGAAGTCGAAGACGTCATCGCGATGATGCCCGGCGTACTGGAAGTGGCGGCCGTCGGCGTGCCGGATGAAAAGTCCGGTGAGATCGTCAAGGTGGTCATCGTCAAGAAGGACCCGAACCTGACCGCCGAAATGGTCAAGGAACACGCCCGCGCCAACCTGACCGGCTACAAGCATCCGCGCATCGTCGAGTTCCGCAAGGAACTGCCGAAGACCAACGTCGGCAAGATCCTGCGCCGCGAACTGCGCGACACACCCGCCGCGTAACTGCCGGCATCAAGCACTACCAGAACGCCCGCCTCGCGGGCGTTCTGCTTTCTGCCAATGGAAAGCGTCGACCGGGGCCTGGCGGTATAATTGAATCCGTGAACGCACGCAGCCGGCAGCCTATTGCTGGCTGCGGCTGGAAAAGCTGCCACCTCCGAGCAGGACCCGCGCAGATGCATCGAACTGCTTCCACATCTCTCACCATCGCAGACATCCTGTCAGTCGCGACCCCGTCCGACTTGAGAATGCTGGGGCACTTCAATGTGCTGAAAACGTCACTCAGCGCATTGCTTGGCCTGACAATCGCGCCGCGCAGCTGGCAGACGCTCTACCGCTTCGTTGGAGATCTCCAGGCGGTCATTCAAAGTGATCCGTCCATCAGCTCCCCCGGTCCGCACCCCGTCTCCGAGGCGGCAAGAGCCAAGCTGTCGACCGTCCTGATGAGCGTAACGTCGGTCCGGATCCCCGCCGCGGATCCGGAGGCAGCCCTGTCGCACGCCGTTGCCACGCTTGTGGCTGCCGCCCGCGACCCTGCCGCGTTGTACCAGGCCACGCGCACACGCAACTTTCATCACAGCTCCCGGCTCGAGGGCATAGACATGCGCAAGTCGAAGCCTGCGGAGACCCTGCAGACTGTCCTCAACAGGTATCGAAAGCGCTGAGATGGACCTGTATGACGATGTAGACGACAAGTACTGCATTGGCGGCTCAGGCGTTTTGAAGAACAAACTGGGCATTACCCGGATGGACATTCTGGAAGCGGCCGAGCGCGACATCACGGCCGTTACGCATAGAAGCATCCAATACTCGCCCCCGCCGTACAGCCTGCAGTCTCTCCAGGACATTCATCGAGCGCTGTTCGCCGACCTGTAAGACTGGGCCGGCGAACTACGGAACGTGGATATTTCCAAGGGCAGCACGCGGTTCTGCACCCATGTCCGGATCGAAACAGAGGCGCGACGTTGCTTTGATGCCATGGACAAGGATGGGTGGCTGCAAGGGCTTGGTCGGGATGCCCTCTGCAGCAAATTGGCCGAGCATTACTGCGAACTCAATATGATTCACCCATTCCGCGAGGGAAACGGGCGCGTCCAACGCATTCTGTTCGAACAGCTGGCGCTGAGTGCGGGTCATTCGCTGGATTGGTCAGCCATAGACACAGCCGAATGGATCCAGGCGAATCTGGATGGCGTTCGAGTCGACTACCGGGCCATGCAGGCGATCTTCGAGCGGATCATCCCCGGATAACAGTTTCATCCAATTCCTATGCTGACCCGTCAGCGTGTCCCCCTTCCGCGCAGCGCGATGTGAATCGCTGGATTCCCTTGCGGCATAAGGCTGAACGAGATTCTGGCCGGTATTCCGGGCGGCCGCGGACATTATGCAGGGCGTTTGCATTCCGGCCCGGGTTGGCGGTGTAGGATCGCGGCGTGTGGACCCGTCCGGCCTGCCGCCCACCGTCCTCCCTGCAGGCCAACCCCGCCGAGGCAATCACCATGCAATCCATCGAAAAGCTTCCGTATTCCCGCGGCTACGCGACCATCCGCACCGAGTCGACCCCCGACGACGCCGCCCACTGGCTCTTCATGCACGCCGATGCCGCCACCGGCATCCGTCCCTGCTGCCGCAAGGACATGCTCGATGAAATGTGGAGCGTCATGAGCCAGATCACGCTGTCCCCGGCCGAGCGCAACAGTGGCCGCCTGCGCCACTTCGTGCTGGCCTCCGATGCCACCGCCTACAACCTGGGTGGCGACCTGGCCCTGTTCGCCCAGCTGATCCGCGAAGGCAACCGCGACCGCCTGCTCGCCTATGCCCAGCGCTGCGTGGAAGGCGTGCACCACCTGCACACCGGTTTCGGTGGCGACGTGCGCTCGATCGCGCTGATCCAGGGCGACGCACTGGGCGGCGGCCTGGAAATGGCGCTGGCCTGCCACACCATCATTGCCGAGGAAGGCTGTGGCATGGGCCTGCCCGAAGTGCTGTTCGGGCTGTTCCCGGGCATGGGCGCGTACTCGTTCCTGTGCCGCCGCGTAGCCCCGCAGCTGGCCGAGAAGATCATCCTGGAAGGCCGCGTCTACTCGTCCGAAGAGATGTACGCCATGGGCGTGGTCGACGTGCTGGTGCCCAAGGGCCAGGGCATCAAGGCCGCCGAAGACCTGATCCGCCAGCAGCAGCGCACCCCGCGCACCTACCTGGCGATGAACGCTGCACGCAACCTGGCCCAGGCGGTGGGCTATGACGAACTGCTGGAAATCACCAAGATCTGGGTGGATTCGGCACTGGCCCTGGAAGACAAGTCGCTGCGCACCATGGATCGGTTGATCAAGGCGCAGACCCGTCGTGCCCAGTCCGATGCCGCGTAACTGCGCCATCGCAAGCAGGGGGTTCCAGTAAAAAAGCCCGGTAGGAACCGGGCTTTTTTTCAACGCATGTCGATGCCGCCGTCGTCCGTGGAGGAAGCACCCGGGCGCCTGCGTTCTTCCAGCGCCTGCTTGCCTTCCTTCACCGCCGTGCGGATCAGCTTCATCCGCTCGCGCCACTCGCTCTTGAGCTGCCAGTCGGCCATGTGCATCACCTCGCCGGCACGGTAAGCCACCCGCACCAAGCCCAGGTTGCTGGCCACGCCCTTGATGGCGTGCGCCTGCTCGCGCAGGTGCACCCAGTCGCCACGTTCGCCCGCTTCCATGGCCACGCCCACGCACTGCGTGGCGTCGGCCAGGCACTGGCGGATGAACTCCTGCTCGAAGCCCTCGCCCATGCCCAGCGCGGCCAGTTCATCGAGCACGCCGGTATCGAGCACGCCCACTGCCACCGGCGTGGACGGCACCACCGCGGTACGGGCTTTCAGGCCATCGTTGGCGGCAATCTCGGCCAGCGTGTCCAGCAGCTTCACCGGTACCACCGGCTTGCCGAAGAAGGTGTGCGCACCGGCCTGGGTGCACTGCTGGATCGACTCGGGGGTGACATCGGCGCTGAGCACCAGCACCGGCGTGCGCGGGGCGCCACCGGCCTGCAGCACGCGCAGCTCCTTGAGCATGTCCAGCCCGCTCATGCCCGGCATGTGCAGGTCGACGATGGCCACGTCGTAGTCGCTCTCGGCCATCGCATCGAGCACGGCTTCACCGCCGTTGACGCAGACCACCTTGTGCCCTGCCTTCTGCAGCAGCCGCTGCAGCACCAGCCGGTTGGCCTGGTGATCGTCGGCCACCAGCACCTTCATGCTGCGCACGCGGGCGCGGTGGCGCAGGAACGGGTCAGCGAAAGCGATTACATTGTCCTGCGCACCCTGCAGGCCGTTGCCGAGCACGGCCGGGGTGAACTCGCCGGCCACGACCGGTGGCAATGCGAACGGCAGTTCGAACCAGAAGCAGCTGCCCTGCGGCGGGTTCTCGGCATAGCCGATCTGCCCCCCCATCGCTTCCACCAGCCCGCGCGAGATCGAGGTGCCCAGCCCGCTGCCTTCGTGGCGGCGGCCCAGGCTGACGTCGGCCTGCTCGAAGGCCTGGAACAGGCGCGAACGCATTTCCGGACCCACGCCAATGCCGGTGTCGAGGATGTCGAAGCGCAGCCGGACCTGGCCATGGCCTTCCTCGCCCACCTGCGACACCCGGATCTCGATCCTGCCGTGTTCGGTGAACTTGACCGCATTGCCCGCCAGGTTGAGCAGGATCTGGCGCAGGTGGCCCAGGTCACCGCGCAGCAGGCGCGGCACACCGGCGGCCACCTTCACCTGGTAATCGAGCCGCTTCAAGCGTGCCTGCGGCATCAGGATCAGGCCGATCGACTGCACCACGTCGTCCAGCGAGAAGTCTTCGGCCACCACCCGCAGCTTGCCCGCTTCGATGGCCGAGATGTCCAGCACCTCTTCCACCAGCGCCAGCAGGCTGCGCGAAGAGGCCTGGATGGTGTTGACGCACTCGCGCTGCTCTTCATCCAGCGTAGTGGTTGCCAGCACCTCGGTCATGCCCGACAGGCCATTGAGCGGGGTGCGGAACTCGTGGCTCATGTTGGCCAGGAAACGGCTCTTGGCCTCGCTGGCGCGGCGCGCCTCGTCCATGGCATGGGTCAACTGGCGCAGCAGCGTGGCGAAGTACAGCGGCACCGCCGCCAGCCCCAGCCACAGGCCGAAGCCCAGCCGCGCGTTGGCCTGCCAGTAGCCGGTGGCCAGCACGGTCACCCCGAAGCTGACCAGCGCCATGCCCACCGCGGTGTACAGGTACTTGTTGCCGTAGCGCATGCCGTTGCCGACCGTGACCCACATCACCACGATGTAGACCCATGACAACGGCTCGCCCATCTGCACCATGCCGGCCGCGATCAGCCCGTAATCGGCCAGCATGCCGGCCACCCGGCGCGGGTCCGACCGGCCGGGGCGCGCCAGCAGCCACGAGAACAGCAGCACCGACAGCGTCAGCCCGGTCAGCACGATGCCCAGCACCACCTGGTACTGGTGGTGCGGCAGATCGTTGCGCACCCCCGGCATCAGCACGTAGCCCAGGATCAGCACGATCAGGACGATGCGTACGATCGCCTGGCCATGTTCGCTGTCGGGACGGTTGCTTAGCTGGCGCTTCAGCAGCGCCAGGCCCGGGAGCGCGCCAAACCGCTGCTTCAACACCTGGAACAGACCGGCCATGTCACATCCCCGGGCGGGAGGACGCAACGGAATGCTGCGCGCAGATATCGTCCAGCTGCACGCGGCCGCGCAGCAGCGCGTCCACGCAGCGCGGGTCGAACAGGCGTCCGCGTTGTGCGTACAGATAGGCCAGGGTGGCTTCCATCGTCCATGCTTCCTTGTATGGGCGCGGCGAGATCAGGGCATCGAAGACATCGGCAACGGCCACGATCCGCGCTTCCAGCGGGATGGCTTCACCGACCAGACCGTCGGGATACCCGCTGCCGTCGTAACGTTCGTGGTGGCGCAGCGCGATCAACGCGCCGACCTGGATGAAACGGTTCTGGCTGCCACTGAGCAGCTCGTAACCGATACGCGGGTGCCGGCGCATGATGGCCAGCTCCTCGTCGTTGAGTTTGCCCTGCTTGAGCAGCACGGCATCGGGAATGGCGATCTTGCCCATGTCGTGCAGGGGCGCCGCCATCTCGATCAGTTTGACTTCTTCTTCCGGCAGCCCCAGCTGCTCGGCGATCAGCCCCGCTACGTGCGCCATGCGCTCGAGATAGGCGCTGGTGCCGGCATCACGGAACTCGATCGCGCGGGCCAGCCGCGACAGCGTCTCGCGCTCGCGTTCCTCGACCTCGTGCATGCTGGCCAGCAGCCGCTGTTCCAGCGACAGCGCGCGTTGCTTCACGTTTTCCGACTGCTGGCGCAGCTGCAGCAGGTTGTAGCAGCGCGCGCGCAGCTCGCGCGGGCGGATCGGCTTGACCAGGAAATCGATGACACCCGCTTCCAGCGCCGCCTGCCGGATCGGCTCGTCGCCGACCACGGTGATCAGGATCACCGGAATGTCGCGGTGCTTGGGCAGGCGGCGGAAACGCCGGGCGAATTCCAGCCCGTCCATTTCCGGCATGCGGTAATCGAGCAGCAGCAGGTCCACCCCGTGCGATTCGCACCAGGCAAGGGCGGTGAGCGGGTCGCCGAAATCATGCACGCTCAATTCCGGCGCGATGTCCTCGATGACATGCCGCAGCATGGTGCGCGCGGACGTCTGATCGTCAACGATGACAATATTCAAGGCTGATTCCGTCGTCTTCCTGGACCACACTGGCACATGCTGCGGTAAGGATACCCCGCCGCTCTGCATACCGGCACCTTGCATGGGACCACCTCCGGTCACGATTCCCCAGTTCATGATCGTGGTCACAGTGTGATGCGCGTGTCACGCATGCCCCGTCCCATCCTCATGCTCCATGGCCGGCGCGCATTGCGCCATCTAGGGCCACGGGGAAACCATACGCGTCCGGCCACCGCAGCGGAAGCCCGCCGGGACGGCCCCCGAGGGGCCATCCGGACCTACGTCTCAGTTTTCGGGACGCATGTAGGGGAACAGCAGCACATCGCGGATCGAGCTGCTGCCGGTCAGCAGCATCACCAGGCGGTCGATGCCAATGCCCAAGCCGCCGGTCGGGGCCATACCGTACTCCAGCGCACGGATGTAATCGGCGTCGTAATGCATGGCTTCGTCGTCGCCACCTTCCTTGGCCGTGACCTGGGCCTGGAAACGGGCCGCCTGGTCTTCCGGGTCGTTCAGCTCGGAGAAGCCGTTGGCGAGCTCCTTGCCGTTGATGAACAGCTCGAAGCGGTCGGTGTAGCCGGGCTGGTCGTCGTTGGCGCGGGCCAGCGGGGACACCTCGACCGGGTGGTCGGTGATGAAGGTCGGCTGCACCAGGGTGTGCTCGACGGTGGCTTCGAAGATCTCCAGCAGCAGCTTGCCCCAGCCGTAGGACGGCTTGACCCGGATCTTCAGGCGCTCGCAATGGCGCAGCAGCGCCTCGCGGTCGGTGCAGTCGGCCAGGCTGATCTCCGGGTTGTGGTGGCGCACCGCTTCATCCATGCGCCAGCGGCGGAACGCCGGGGCCAGGTCGATGGTGGCGCCGTCCCACTCCACCGTGGTGGTGCCCAGCACCTTGCTGGCCACGTCACGGATCACGCCTTCGGTCAGGTCCATCACTTCGTTGTACGTGGCGTAGGCCTCGTACAGCTCCATCATGGTGAATTCCGGGTTGTGCCGGGTGCTGACGCCTTCGTTGCGGAAGTTGCGGTTGATCTCGTACACGCGCTCCAGGCCACCCACGACCAGGCGCTTGAGGTACAGCTCCGGGGCCACGCGCAGGTACAGGTCCAGGTCCAGCGCGTTGTGGTGGGTGGTGAACGGCTTGGCCGTGGCGCCGCCGGGAATGTAATGCATCATCGGCGTTTCGACTTCCAGGAAGTCGCGGTTGTCCAGCCAGGCCCGCATGGCGCGGATGATCCGCGAGCGCTTGATGAACACCTCGCGCGACTCCGGGGTCACGATCAGGTCCACGTAGCGCTGGCGGTAGCGCTGCTCCACGTCGGCCAGGCCGTGCCACTTGTCCGGCAGCGGGCGCAGCGACTTGGTGAGCAGGCGGATGCTGGTGGCCTTGACCGACAGTTCGCCGGTCTTGGTCCGGGTCAGCCCGCCTTCCACGGCAATGATGTCGCCCACGTCCCAGCCCTTGAAGGCGGTGTAGGCATCGCCCAGGGTGCTGCCCTGCAGGAACAGCTGGATGCGGCCGGATTCGTCCTGGATCTGGGCGAAGCTGGCCTTGCCCATCACCCGCTTGGCCATCAGCCGGCCGGCCATCTTGACCTGGCGGTCGGTGGCTTCCAGCGCTTCGGCGGTCCACTGTTCGGCATCGGCGAACTCGCCCTGCAGGGTGCCAGCGAAATCCTCACGGCGGAAATCGTTCGGGTACGCGATGCCCTGCCCGCGCAGCGCGGTCAGTTTCGCGCGGCGCTCGGCGATGAGGCTGTTCTCGTCGACGGGGGTCTGCGGCGCGGGGATCTGATCGTTCATGGCGTGGGTCTATGTCTGGGGGGATATGGACGGGGAATACGAAACCCGGGGCGTGCCGGGGTGGAGCGGATCGGGGCGCCCGGGGGGGGCCCGCCGGGCGGCGG
>NZ_JASCOP010000072.1:0-20264 GCF_029959395.1 Stenotrophomonas sp. PS02300 | reverse complement strand
CGATGCCCCGGGCGTGGCCCCCCACCCCCGCCGCACCGCCCGCGGCCCCCCCCGCGGGGCCCCCCTCCGTGCACGGCGACCCGGGCAGCCTCGCCGCCAGTGGCGACGAGCGCACCGCGTACAACGTGGCCTTTGATTCGCTCAAGGCCGGCAAGTACGACGACTCGGCCCAGCTGTTCCTGAGCTTCCTCGAGCTCTACCCCAATGGCGTCTACACCCCCAACGCGCTGTACTGGCTGGGTGAAAGCTACTACGCCACCCGCAATTTCCCGCTCGCCGAGGCGCAGTTCCGCGACCTCATCGCGCGTTACCCGACCCACGACAAGGCCTCTGGTGGCCTGTTGAAGATCGGCCTTTCCCAGTACGGCGAAGGCAGGATCGATGAAGCCCAGGCCACCCTGGAGCAGGTCGTGAACACCTATCCCGGCTCGGACGCCGCGCGCACCGCGCAGGACCGTCTGCAGGCCATCCGCCTCGGCCAGCAGATCCGCTGAGGCCCCGACCGGCCAAGGCCGGTATAATCGGGCAGATCAAAACAGCACTACCCGCGTAGAGCCAGGCCGCGCCCCCCTTGTCCCAAGGCGCCCTCATCGTATGGCGCGTCGCCACGCGCCGAGGGCTAACCGCCGGACCGGGAAAGGGTTTTTCGCCTGGCTGCTCTCGTTTCCGTAACCGCATTCCCAGACGCCCACGATGACCACCACCCTGTCCGCCGCCGCCGCGCTCCCCAGCGAGATCGTGCAGTCGCCCCTGCCACGGCTGAAGATCACCGAGATCTTCACCTCCCTGCAGGGCGAAGCCGATACCGCCGGCTGGCCGACCGTGTTCGTGCGCCTGACCGGCTGCCCGCTGCGCTGCACCTACTGCGACACCGCCTACGCCTTCCACGGCGGCACCTGGTGGGACATCGACGAGATCGTGCGCGAAGTGCTGGCCCAGGGCGTCCACCACGTGTGCGTGACCGGTGGCGAGCCGCTGGCGCAGAAGCGCTGCCTGGTGCTGCTGGAGAAGCTCTGCGACGCTGGCCTGGACGTCTCGCTGGAAACCTCCGGCGCACTGGATGTCAGCGGCGTGGACCCGCGCGTATCGCGCGTGGTCGACCTCAAGACCCCCGGTTCCGGCGAAATGGCGCGCAACCGCCTGGAAAACCTGCCGCTGCTCACCCGCCGCGACCAGATCAAGTTCGTACTGTGCAGCCGCGAGGACTACGACTGGGCGCGCGGCATGGTGCGCGAGCACCACTTGAACGAGCGCTCGATGGTGCTGTTCTCGCCCAGCAAGGGCCAGGTGAGCCCGCGCGAGCTGGCCGACTGGATCGTGGAGGACCGCCTGCCGGTGCGCTTCCAGATGCAGCTGCACAAGATTCTGTGGGACGACGAGCCGGGTCGCTGAGCCCGTTCGTTGCCCCTTGATGTACCGGCGCGGGACAGCGTGCTGGCTTTCCCGCAACCCACCGGAAACACCCTCATGAAGAACGCAGTTGTCCTCCTGTCCGGCGGCATGGATTCCGCCGCCGTCGTCGCCATGGCCCGCGAGCAGGGCTTCGCCGTGCATGCGCTGAGCGTGCGCTACGGCCAGCGCCACACCTCCGAGCTGGATGCCGCCGCCGCCGTGGCCAAGGCACTGGGCGTGGTCGCGCACAAGACCGTCAACGTGGACCTGCGCAGCATCGGCGGCTCGGCGCTGACCGACGACATCGACGTGCCCGAAGCGGGCGGCGAGGGCATCCCGGTCACCTACGTGCCGGCGCGCAACACCATCATGCTGTCGGTCGCGCTGGGCTGGGCCGAAGTGCTGGGCGCCAACGACATCTTCTGCGGCGTCAACGCCGTGGACTATTCCGGCTACCCGGACTGCCGCCCCGAGTTCATCAGCGCCTTCCAGACCCTGGCCAACCTGGCCACCAAGGCGGGCGTGGAAGGGGCGGGCATCCAGGTGCACGCGCCGCTGCAGTTCCTGAGCAAGGCCGACATCGTGCGTGAAGGCGTGCGCCTGGGCGTGGACTTCGGCCTCACCGTGTCCTGCTACAACGCCGACGACAGCGGCGCCGCCTGCGGCCACTGCGACGCCTGCCGCCTGCGCGCGCAGGGCTTCGCCGACGCCGGCGTGGCCGACCCGACCCGCTACGCCTGATCGGCGGGGTACGCCTGCGGCGCAAGATGGGTTAGAATGCGCACCCCCGGCGCGAAGTCGGGGCATGCAATGGGCCGTTAGCTCAGTCGGTAGAGCAGAAGACTTTTAATCTTTTGGTCGATGGTTCGAATCCATCACGGCCCACCACTGCATCAGATCATTAAAGGCGCCCCATGGGCGCCTTTTTTGTTTCTGGCGAAGACGTCGGTCACAACGCGCGGCACTCGCTACCGTTGTCATCCACGTTGTACGCCAGAGCGTGTTCCCGATGGATACAATCCATCGATCCCGGTAGCTCCCGGGCGCTGACATGTGCTCTCCAGTGAAGATTCTCCTGACAGGAAGTTCAGGCCGGGTAGGTCGCGCCATCTTTGGCGCCCTGGCCGCTCGCCACGACGTGGTGGGCATCGACCGCAGTCCCTTTGCGACCACGCGTCACGTGGCCGATTTCACCGATACCCGGATGCTGGCCAAGGCGCTGCAGGGCGTGGATGCGGTCATCCATGCCGCTGCGTTGCACGCGCCGCATGTGGGACTCTTCAGCGACAGCGAATTCCAGCGCATCAACGTGGAAGGCACCCGCACGCTGGCGATGCTGGCGCGCGAGGCGGGCGTGCGGCGGCTGGTGTTCACCAGCACCACCGCGCTGTACGGGCACGCCATCGTGCCGGGGCGCTGCACGTGGGTGGATGAGCAGACCACGCCCCAGCCCCGCACCGTCTACCACCGTTCCAAGCTTGCGGCCGAACAGTGGCTGGAAGGCGCGGCCGGCCCGGATCTGGACGTGCGTGTGATCCGGATGTCGCGCTGCTTCCCGGAGCCGCCGGAACGCATGATGTTGTACCGGCTGCATCGCGGAATCGATGTCCGTGACGTGGCGGATGCGCATGTGGCCGCGCTGACCAATGGCGGCCCGGCCTTCCAGCGTTACCTGGCCAGCGGCTGGACCCCGTTCCAGCGGGAGGATTGCGAGGCGTTGGTGACGCACCCGCGTGACGTCCTGGCGCAGCGCTGCCCGCAATGGCTGGCCGAATACGACCGTCGCGGTTGGACACTGCCGGTGGTGGATCGTATCCACGATGCGCGCGCCGCCAGCGTCGGGTTGCAGTGGCGCAGCTGGCGCGGGCCGGAAACGATCCTGGAGCAGCTCGCAGTGGGCAGCATCGAGGTGCTGCCCGATACCGTCCGTGTCGATGACTGCACCATCGAATAGCGCGCGTACACGCCGCCTGAGCGCGGCGTGGCGCAGACTATGTGGGTTGAATGACAGGCGCTGTGGAGGTGCCATGAACCGTTTTGTCCTGATCGGCCTGGGCGCACTGGCGCTGGCGGCCTGCAAACCCACGCCGACCGATACGACGGCTGCACCCACCGCGCCCGCCACGAGCGAAGCCGCATCCGAATCGCCGAAGCCGGCAGCCGCGCCGGCCGCGCTGCCAGCGGCCGGTTCCGAGGGGCCCTCGTTCGACTGCGCCAAGGCCGGCTCGGATGCAGAGAAGACTGTATGCGGCGACGCGCGACTCTCGGCATTGGATCGGGAGCTGGCCGGGTTGTACAAGGCGGCGCAGACCGGGCCGGGCGAGCTGGACGTGGCTGCTGAACAGCGCGGCTGGATCAAGGGTCGCGATGCCTGCTGGCAGGCGGTGGATGCCAATCGCTGCCTGCTCGAGTCGTACCAGACCCGCATCGTCGAGCTCCGCCTGGCCGCGGCCAATGGGCCGGGACCGGCGGCCACGCAATACCAGTGCGACGACGCCAGCAAGCCGCTCTCGGTGGTGTTCCACAATGAATTTGACCCGCAGGTGGCGGTCATTCGCCTGGGGCGCGACCAGGCCATCGCCTTTGCCGCACCGTCAGCCAGTGGCAGCCGCTACACCCGCGAGGGCGTGGAATTCTGGGAACACCAGGGCGAGGCCACGCTGGAGTTCTACGGCACGCGCCTGAGCTGCAAAGTCGCGGGCAAGTAAAACCAAGGCGGTGCCGGTGGTGTCCGCCGGCACCGCCTCACCGCTCAGCGTACGCGGCGGTAGCGCACTTCGTTCTGGCGGTCGCCCACTTCGGTGGTCACGAAGCCGTCGCGGCTCTGGTTGATATCGAACACGCTGCCGCCCACGTTGAGCTGGCCGCCATTGACCCAGCCCGACAGGTTCTGGCCGCTGGCCTGTGCCGACATCCGGCCATCGGCTTCGATGCGCATGCGGATGTCGCGGTTGTACATCGGGTTGTAGCCCTCGAACTCACCGACCATCCATTCGGGCACGTACGAGGTGTGACGCGCGCCCTGGTAGTTGTCATCGTCGTAGCGCGCATCCTGCTTGTTGGCGTTATGCACCAGCGCGCCCAGGATGGCCGCACCGACCAGCACGCCGGCAGCCACCTTCGCATCGTGGTTGTCGTCATCGCGGTCATGGTGGCGGTCATCGCCGCGCACCCGGAACGAGGCGCGGCAGCCGTCATCGACCCACACATTGCGGCGGTCATAGTCCCAGCTGCGCCCCTGGCGGCAGTCCGCGCCGGACAGCTTTCGGTCCAGCGTGACATAGCCAGCGTAGGGCAATGCACAGGACTGGTAGCGGTTGTCGCGGCTTTCGCAGGTAACGAAGTCGTCAGCGCGCACGTCGGTGAGCGAGGCCAGCAGCAACAGGGGAGTGCCAAGCAGCAATCGGGTCTGCATGATCAGGAGTCCGGCAAGGGAGGTTCACGTGCCGAACGATGCGCAGGGGTTGATGAAATCCTGATGAAAGCAGGGCGCGGCCAGCGCGCCCCTTATGCGGCTGCGGTCAGGCCGCCCGGTCCACGTCATGATCGCCAAAGCAGGCGCGGATCGCGTCCAGCAGTTCGCTCATCGAATACGGCTTGGGCAGGAAGTGGATGCCCGGGGCCAGCTGGGGGGTGACCCGGTCCGGCTGCAGGCCGGAGGTGACCAGTACCGGCAGGCTGGGCTGGTGCTGGCGGATGCGGTGCGCGGCTTCGATGCCGCTCAGGCCGCCCAGGCAGACGTCGGTGAACACGAGGTCGAAGCGCTCGCCGGCCTGCAGCAGGCCCAAGGCGGCTTCGGCCGAGCTGACGGCAGCCACGTCGCAGGCCTGGCTTTCCAGCGCCATGCGGCTCAGTTCACGGGTGTCTTCGGTGTCTTCGATCAACAGCACGCGCGGTGCAACATGGCGCTTGGACAACAACATGACGCGGGTTTCCCTGCAGGGTTTGGGTGGAAAGGCGCGGCAGTATGGGCCAGCGGCAGGTGAGGGGATCGTGCAAACAGCGTCATTGGGTGTCGGTTTGTTGTGCGCCGGTCAGGTAGGCCCCGGTACAGTCAGGATCTGACCCCTGATTGGAGCCTGATCGATGCAATGCCCCGTCTGTACTACCCAAGCGCTGGTGATGTTCGAGCGCCAGGGCATCGAAATCGATTACTGCCCGCAATGCCGGGGCGTGTGGCTGGACCGTGGTGAGCTGGACAAGATCATCGAGCGCTCGGCCGGTGCCGCCGCGCCCGCCCCGGTGCGTGCCGCAGCGCCGCCGCCTCCGCCTCCGCAGCAGGTCCACCAGCAGGTGCAGCACCGCGACACCCGCCACCTGGGCCAGCAGCATTACGGCGATGGACAGGGCTACCGCAAGAAGAAGAAAGAAAGCTTCCTGTCCGACCTGTTCGATTTCTGATGCTCAAGGCCGGCGCAGGATGAATTCCAGGTCGCGGCTTTCGCCCACAGGGAATTCATAGCTGCCAACCTGCACACAGCCGTAGCGCGCGTAGAAGCGCTGCGCGCCGAAGTTCTCCGACCACACGCCCACCCACAGCGTGCGGCGCCGGGGCTGGTCCAGCCAGTCCAGGAACGCGTCCATCAACTGCGCACCGTGCCCGCCACCTTGATGGGTGGCGTGCACGTACAGGCGTTTCAGTTCGATGTCGCCTTCCGCCGCCAATGCATGGGCCAGGCTGTTCGGCCCCGCCGCGAGATAGCCGATTGCCTGCTCGCCATCGAACAGCAGCCATGCGGCGCTGAGCGGATCTTCCAGCTCACGACGCTGTGGAGCGGGTGAGTAGTGCGCGTCGAGGAAGTCATGCAGGTCCTGCGGCGGATACGAGTCGCCGAAGGTCTCTGTGTAGGTGGCCATGGCCAATGCAGAGAACCGCTCTGCATCGGCAGGCAATGCACGGCGGATCTGCAGTGCCATCAGAACCAGACCCGCACGCCGGCTACCCAGCGGGTGTCACGGGTGTGCTCGCCCGCGGCTTGGTGGTAGTCGGCCGTGTCGCCGAACAGGCGCTCATGGCTGATGCCGATGTACGGCGCGAAGCGGCGGCTGAACTCGTAGCGCAGGCGCAACCCTGCCTCGACCTTGTTCAGGCCGGAGCCCATGCCGTGCTCGGGTTCGTCCTTGGCGGCGAGCGTGGCCTCCACCAGCGGCTGCAGGATCAGGCGGTTGGTGAGCAACAGCTCGTACTCGACCTCCAGGGTGGCAGCCAGCTGTCCGCCTTCGCCGACATACGCCGTCGCCGAGGTTTCGAACTTGTACGGGGCCAGCCCCTGGATGCCGAACGCGGCCCAGGTGCGCGAATCCGCCGGGCGGAAGTCCTGCTTCACGCCCACGAGCACGTCCCACCATGGCGACACGCTGCGCCCGTACAGCACTTCGAGATCGGACGATTCGGTGCGCCCGCCGCTGCGTTCGCCTTCGCTGCGCAGCCACAGGCGGTTGATGTTGCCACCGACCCAGCCGCTGGCTTCCCACGCCTGGCCGGTGCCGTGCTGGCCATCCCAGTGTTCCAGCCGGTTGATCAGCAGCAGGCTGTGCACGTTGGGCGCGTGCTCCATCGCATCATGGTTGATGGGTGGGAAGGCGGCCGCCCGGTCGGCATCGGTGACCTCGGGAATGGGTTCGCGCGGCGCGCTCGGCGCGGTGCCATGGCCCATGGCGGCGTGATCCATGGTCGAGTGATCCATCGTTGAATGGTCCATCGTTGAATGGTCCATTTTCGCGTGGTCCATCTTCGAATGGTCGACCGCCGCCGGTGCAGTCGCGGGTGCTGCGTCGGTGTGTGCGTGCGCATGCGACTGCGCCCACGCCGGTCCCGCGATGGCGGTCAGAAGTGCAACGGTGAGCATCTTCATTCTTCGATCCTCACTTCGCGCATCATCCCGGCTTCCATGTGGTACAGCAGGTGGCAGTGGTAGGCCCAGCGGCCCAGCGCGTCGGCGCGCACGCGGTAGCTGCGGCGGGTGCCGGGCGGCATGTCGATGGTGTGCTTGCGCAGCTGGAATTCGCCGTCGGCGTTTTCCAGGTCGCTCCACACGCCGTGCAGGTGGATGGGGTGCTGCATCATGGTGTCGTTGACCAGCACGATGCGCATGCGCTCGCCGTAGTTCAGGCGCAGCGGCTCGGCGCTGGCAAACGGAATGCCATCGAACGACCAGCTGAATTTTTCCATGTGCCCGGTGAGGTGCAGTTCGACCTCGCGCGACGGCTCGCGCCCATCGGGATCCTCGAACAGGCTGCGCATGGCGCCATAGGTGAGTACCTGGCGGCCGTTGTCGCGCAGGCCGATGCCGGGGTCATCAAGCTTGGGCGCGGTGGCCGAGCTCTGCATGTCGATCAGCGGGTTGCCGTTCTCGCTCGGCGCGTGGCGCGGTGCCTTGCCGGCGCTGCCATGGCCGGCGTGGCCCATGTTCGCGCCGCAGCCGCCTTCCATTCCTTTCATGTCGTGGCCCATGGCACCCATGTCATGCCCCATGTCGCTCATGGTCAGCAGCGGGCGCGGGTCGCGCGCGGGAATGGGCGCCTGCAGTCCGTGGCGCACGGCCAGGGTGCCGGCGGCGTAGCCGGTGCGGCCCATGTCCTGGCAGAAAATCGTGAAGGCATCCTGGCCAGTGGGTTCGACGATCACATCGAAGGTCTCCGCCGGTGCGATGCGGAACTCATCAATGCTCACCGGGTGGATGTACTGCCCGTCGGCGGCCACCACGGTCATCTTCAGGCCGGGAATGCGCACGTCGAAGTAGGTCATCGAACCGCCGTTGATGAAGCGCAGCAGCACCTTTTCGCCGCTGCGGAACAGGCCGGTCCAGTTGCCGGCCGGCGCGGTGCCGTTGAGCAGGTAGGTGTAGGTGTGGGCGTTGATGTCGGAGATGTCGGTGGGGGTCATGCGCATCCGGCCCCACATGCCGCGGTCGGCAGTGGCCGCGCTCCAGCCATCGCGGCGCACGTCGCGCAGGAAATCGGGCAGCGTGCGCTTGTAGTAGTTGTCGTGCTCGGCGAGCTTCTTCATGCGCCGGAACAGTGCGCCGGGGTCCATGTCGGTCCAGTCCGAGAGCAGGATCACGTGCTCGCGGTCGAACCGGTACGGCGCCGGCTGCAGCGGGTCGATGATCAGTGCGCCGTACAGGCCGGCCTGTTCCTGGAACATGGAATGGCTGTGGTACCAGTAGGTGCCGGACTGCTTGAGGGTGAACCGGTACTGGTAGGCCTCGCCCGGGGCGATGCCGTTGAAGCTCAGGCCGGGTACGCCGTCCATGTTGGCCGGCAGCAGGATGCCGTGCCAGTGGATGGAGGTGGGGTGGCCCTGCAGGGCGTTGGCCACGCGCACGCTGACGGTGTCGCCTTCGCGCCAGCGCAGGATCGGCGCGGGCAGGCTGCCGTTGACGGTGATCGCCGGGCGGGTGCGGCCGGTGAAGTTGGCCAGCGATTCGCCGATGCTCAGCTGGAACTGCTGGCCGCTGAGCACCTGCGGGGCGGTGGCCACGCGGGGGCCGGCGTTGGCCAAGGCGCGCGCGGGTATGGCGCCGGCCAGGCCGGCAACCACGCCGCCGGCGGCCAGGCCCTGCACGAACAGGCGCCGCGACGGCAGGGGCGGGGCGCCCGCGCCGGGGGAAGAGGGGTGTGACATTGCAACTCCGAATCGGATCCGAGGGGCACGCGTAGGTGCCGGCAGGACGCGCGTGCGTCAGCACGGCATCGTGTTACGCAGGCGTTCGTAGCGAACGCACGCTCAGGCGATGGGAGGGCGGGTGATGCGGTCCAGCGGCGGGCTGGGCAGGGCGGGATGGGCAACGCGCAGCAGCACCGGCGACGGCGGTGGCGGTACCGGAAGCCAGGCGATCTGGACGGCCAGGCTGGGCTGCTGGGCGCAGTTGCGCAGGCAGTCCTTGATCCTGCAGTGCTCGCTGTCGTCCGGTGCCTGGGCCGGTGGTTCGGCCGGGGCACCGTGCAGGGCGGCATGATCCTGGCCATGGCAGGGCGGTGCAGGCGCGTCTTCGGCAGCGGCAGGCGTGGCCATCGCCAGCACCATGGGGCCGGCCATGGCCGCGTTCAGCCCGTTGAGCAACAGGCTGAGCATCAATACCACTCGCAGGAGCAGGCCACCGGCGGACATGGGCGCCACCTTAACGCCAAAGCGCGCACCACGCACCCGTGCCTGAACGCCAGGTTCAACGTTGGACGTGGGTCTGGCTGGGGCCGCGCGCATCAGCCTTCTTCGCGGACGATCTCGACCAGCCGCTCGCCGTAGCGGGACAGCTTGGTGCCACCGATGCCGCCCACGCGCCCCAGCGCATCGATGCTGGTGGGGCGCTGTTCGGCGATGTTGCGCAGGGTGCTGTCGTGGAAGATCACGAAGGCCGGCACGTTCTGTTCGCGCGCCAGCTCGGCACGCAGGCCGCGCAGGGCGCTGAACAGGGCCAGGTCCTGCGGCAGCACCGACAGGCCGGTGCGCTGGCCGCCGCGCTCGCGTTCGCGGGTTTTGGGGCTTTCGCGGCGCATCATCACCTTGCGCTCGCCCTTGAGCACCTGGCGGCTGCCGTCGGTCAGGCGCAGGCCGCCGTAGGCGTCGCTGTCCACTTCCAGCAGGCTCGCGGCGACCAGCTGGCGGAACACGCTGCGCCAGGTGCGGGCATCGAGGTCCTTGCCGATGCCGTAGGTGCTCAGCTCGGTATGGCCGAACTGGCGGATCTTGTCGTTCTCGCCGCCGCGCAGGATGTCGATCAGGTGGCCCACGCCGAACCGCTGGCCGCTGCGGTACACGCAGCTCAGTGCCTTCTGCGCCGCCACGCTGGCATCCCAGGCATCGGGCGGCTGCAGGCAGTTGTCGCAGTTGCCGCACGGCTGCGGATAGGTTTCACCGAACCCGGCCAGCAGCACCTGGCGGCGGCACTGCATGGATTCGCAGTAGCCCAGCAGGTGGTCGAGCTTGGAGCGTTCCAGCGCCTTGCGCTCTTCGCCCGCCTCGGACTGCTCGATCATCTGCTTGAGCAGCACCACGTCGCCCAGGCCATAGCAGAGCCAGGCCTCGGCCGGTTCGCTGTCGCGGCCGGCACGGCCGGTTTCCTGGTAATAGCCTTCCATCGACTTGGGCAGGTCGGTATGCGCCACGAAGCGCACGTCCGGCTTGTCGATGCCCATGCCGAAGGCGATGGTGGCGCACATCACGATCCCGTCCTCGCGCAGGAAGCGGCGCTGGTTGGCCGCGCGCACCTCGGCCGGCAGGCCGGCGTGGTAGGGCAGGGCGTTCATGCCCTCCTTGCACAGGAACTCGGCGGTTTCCTCGACCTTGCGCCGCGACATGCAGTAGACGATGCCGGCTTCATCGCGGTGGCCGCGCAGGAAATCCAGCAGCTGGCGCTTGGCGTTGTCCTTCTGCACCACGGTGTAGCGGATGTTGGGGCGGTCGAAGGAGCTGACGAAGTGCTGGGCGGTGGTCAGGTCCAGCCGCTCGGCGATCTCGCGCTGGGTCGGCGGGTCGGCGGTGGCGGTCAGCGCGATGCGCGGTACGTCAGGCCAGCGCTCGTGCAGCACGGTGAGCTGGCGGTACTCGGGCCGGAAATCGTGGCCCCACTGCGATACGCAGTGGGCTTCGTCGATGGCGAACAGGGCAATGCGGCTGCGCGCCAGCAGGGACAGGAAGCGGCCGGTCAGCAGCCGCTCGGGCGCGACATACAGCAGTTCCAGCTCGCCGGCGGCCAGCTCGCGCTCGACCCGGGCCGCGGTTTCGCCATCCAGGGTCGAATTCAGGTATTCGGCGCGCACGCCCAGCTGGCGCAGGGCTTCCACCTGGTCCTGCATCAGCGCGATCAGCGGCGAGATGACGATGCCGGTGCCCTCGCGCAGCAGGGAAGGCACCTGGTAGCACAGCGACTTGCCGCCGCCGGTGGGCATCAGTACAAGCGCGTCGTTGCCGGCCGCGACATGCTCGACGATCGCCTGCTGCGGACCGCGGAAATCGTCGTAACCAAAGATGCGGTGCAGCAGTTCGTGCGCGGGACGGGAAGACATCGCCGTAGTTTACCGGTTCCGGGGGGCGTTCCCCGTCCGGAATTCCCCCGATGGAGCATCGGGGGAACGGGCCCGGCGTTATTGGAGGAGCGAGCGGAGCATCCAGGCGTACTTCTCGTGGGTCTGCAGGCGCTGTGTCATCAGGTCTTCGGTCGGGGCGTCGTCGGCGTCGTCGGCCACGTCCAGCACCTTGCGGGCGGTCCGGCACACGGCCTCGTTGGCGGCCACCAACTGGCGTACCATTTCACGCCAGTCCGCGCTGTCGGTCAGGCCCGGTTCCTCGGCGATCGAGGTCAGGGCGGCGAATTCGCGGTAGGAGCCCGGGGCATTGAAGCCCAGTGCGCGGATGCGTTCGGCCACGTCGTCCAGGGCAGCCCACTGTTCGGTGTACTGGGTTTCGAACATCAGGTGCAGCGAGTTGAACATCGAACCCGTCACGTTCCAATGGAAGTTGTGGGTCTTCAGGTAGAGCGTGAACGCGTCCGCCTGGAAGGACGACAGGCCATCGGCAATCTTCTTGCGATCGCTCTCTTTGATCCCGATATCAATGTTCGGGGCCGAGGGTGCCGCTGCTGCCAGCTTCTGCTTGGCGCCCTGGGGCTTGGCGGCCTTGGGTTTGGCCGGGGTCTTGGTCTTCGCCATGGGGGAAATCCTCCTGTTGGATGGGATGGCCTTCACAATAAGTCAGACTAACCTTCAGTTGTACTCATAAGTTCTAAACGATTCGATTGATGACCGCTATCAAACAACCCGATGCTTCGTCCCTGTCTTCGCAGCAGGCTGCCATTGACGGGGCCATGAGCCGTGATCGCGGTCGCCTGCTCGGCATGCTCTCGCGCTGGCGGGCCAAACCGGCCGATGCCGGCGTGGCGGCGGCATTCCAGCAGGCGTTGCAGGCGTCGGTGCAGCGGCGCCAGGCGCGGGCGCTCAACCAGCCGTCGATCAGTCTGGACGACAGCCTGCCGATCGCGCGTGAAGCCGAACGCATCACGGCGCTGATCCGCGAACACCAGGTAGTGGTGATCGCCGGTGAAACCGGCTCGGGCAAGACCACCCAGCTGCCCAAGCTGTGCCTGGCCGCCGGCCGCGGCGTGGCCGGGATGATCGGCTGCACCCAGCCGCGACGGATCGCCGCACGTGCGGTGGCCACCCGCGTGGCGCAGGAGCTGCACTCCGAGCTGGGCACCACGGTCGGCTACCAGGTGCGCTTCACCGACCGCGTGGGCGACGATACCCGCATCAAGTTCATGACCGACGGCATCCTGCTGGCCGAGATCAGCAGCGACCGCTGGCTGTCGCAGTACGACACGATCATCGTCGACGAGGCGCACGAACGCAGCCTCAACATCGATTTCCTGCTCGGCTACCTCAAGCAGCTGCTGCGCAAGCGGCCGGACCTGAAGCTGATCGTCACCTCGGCGACGATCGATACCTCGCGTTTCGCCCAGCACTTCGACGATGCGCCGGTGATCAGCGTGGAAGGGCGCACCTTCCCGGTGGAAGTGCGCTACCGCCCGCTGGAAGGCGAGGGCGGTGGCGACGAGGACGGCGGCCGCGATGGCGAACGCACCGTCAACGATGCGGTAGTGGCCGCGGTGGATGAAATCACCCGGCTCGATCCGCGCGGCGACATCCTGCTGTTCTTCCCGGGCGAACGCGAGATCCGCGATGCGCACCAGGCCCTTGAACGGCGAAAATACCGCGAAACCGAAGTGCTGCCGCTGTACGCGCGGCTGTCGGTGAAGGACCAGGATGCGGTGTTCAACCCGGGCAGCAAGCGCCGCATCGTGCTGGCCACCAACGTGGCCGAAACCTCGCTCACGGTGCCGCGCATCCGCTACGTGATCGATCCGGGCCTGGCCCGGGTCAAGCGCTACAGCCCGCGCCAGAAGCTGGACCGGCTGCATATCGAGGCGATTTCGCAGGCCAGCGCCAACCAGCGCAAGGGCCGTTGCGGGCGCGTCTCTGCAGGCATCTGCTACCGGCTGTACTCGGAAGCGGACTTCCAGTCGCGCGCCGAATTCACCGATCCGGAAATCCGCCGTTCCAGCCTGTCCGGGGTGATCCTGCGCATGCTGCAGCTTGGCCTGGGCCGGATCGAGGATTTCCCGTTCCTGGAAGCGCCCGACGAGCGCGCCATTGCCGATGGCTGGCAGCAGCTGGGCGAGCTGGGCGCGGTGGACAACGAGCGCCGGCTTACCCCGATCGGTCGCCAGATGGCGCGCCTGCCGGTGGATGTGAAGCTGGCCCGCATGCTGGTCGCCGCGCAGGCGCAGGGCTGCCTGCGCCCGATGCTGGTGATCGCCTCGTTCCTGGGTATCCAGGATCCGCGCGAACGCCCGCCAGAAGCGCGTGCCGCCGCCGACAACGCACACGCGCTGTTTGCCGATGGGCGTTCTGAATTCGTCGGCGTGCTGCGCCTGTGGGAAGGCTACCGCCAGGCCCACGAAGACCTGACCCAATCCAAGCTGCGCGGCTGGTGCGACCGCCACTTCCTCGGCTTCCTGCGCATGCGCGAATGGCGCGAGCTGCACCGCCAGCTGCGCGTATTGTGCGAAGAGCTGGGCTGGAGCGAAGAGCCGGCGGACAGTGCGATGGCGCCGTTGCTGGCCGGTTCGTCGGCCCCTGCGCCGGTTCGCGATGATGCCGAGAAGGCCAAGGCCACCCGTGGCCAGCAGCACCGCGCCGCCCGCCTGGCCCGCGAGGGCAAGACCGAAACGCCGCCCGCCGTTGCGCCTGCGGCCGTCCCGGCAGCGACCGACGAGGCCCGCAGTGCCTTCAGCGAGCGCGTGCGTGCCGCGGCCTACCAGACCCTGCACCGCGCGCTGATCGCCGGCCTGCCCACCCAGATCGGCCACCGCAGCGACAAGGGCGATTTCCTGGCCCCGCGCCAGCGCCGCTTTCTGCCGTTCCCCGGCTCGGTCATGGCCAAGCGGCCGCCGCCGTGGCTGCTGGCGGCCACCCTGCTGGATACGCAGAAGGTGTGGGGCCTGACCAATGCGGCGATCGAACCGGACTGGGTGATCGCCGAGCTGCCGCACCTGCTGCTGCGCAAACACTTTGATCCGCACTGGTCGCGTGCGCAGGGCCAGGTGCTGGCCTCGGAGCAGATCAGCCTGTTCGGGCTGGTGCTGGCGCCGAAGAAGCCGGTGCACTACGGGCGCATCGCCCCGGGCGAGGCGCACGACATCTTCGTGCGCCAGGCGCTGGTCACCGGCGAGATCAACACCCGCGCCAGTGTCATCGCCGACAACCTGAAGGTGCTGGAGCAGGCGCGCGAAGAAGAAGCCAAGCTGCGCCGCGCCGGCATCGTGGCCGATGAAGGCTGGCAGGCGCGCTGGTACCTGGACCGGATTCCGGCCGAGATCCATTCGGCCACCGGGCTGGATACCTGGTGGAAGGCGCTGGCCCCGGAGAAGAAGCGCGCGCTGGCATGGACGCTGGCCGACCTGCTGCCGGGCGAGGGCAGCGATGCCGAGCGCTACCCGAAGTACCTGCCGCTGGGCGATGCGCGGCTGGCGTTGCACTACCGCTTTGAGCCGGGCAGCGACGATGACGGCGTCAGCCTGGATGTACCGCTGCACCTGCTCAATGCGTTGGATCCGGCGCGCCTGTCGTGGCTGGCGCCCGGCTTCGTGGCTGACAAGGCCTCCGCGCTGATCCGCAGCCTGCCCAAGGCCATGCGCCGCAACTACGTGCCGGCGCCGGACTTCGGGCGTGCCTTCGCCGAGGCGTTCCCCGCGCCCAGCGCCGATGACCTGCGTGGCGAGCTTGCCCGGTTCCTGTCGCGCGCAACCGGCGCGCAGGTGGCGGCCATCGATTTCGATGAAAGTGCGCTGGATGCGCACCTGCGCATGAACCTGCGCCTGCACGATGCGCAGGGCAAGCGGCTGGCCGCCTCGCGCGACCTGGACGCGCTGCGCGCCCGCTTCGGCGAGCAGGCCGGCGATGCGTTCGCCGCGCGCGCGGGCCGTGCGTTGGCGGCCGAAGGGCTGCGTGATTTCCCGGCGGCGCCGATTCCGCTGCAGGTGCCCGGTGAAGCCGGCGTGCCGGCGTATCCGGCGCTGGTGGATGCCGGTGAATCCGCGTCACTGCGCATCTTCGCCGACCGCAACGAAGCACTGGAACAGCACCCGCGCGGCGTTCGCCGGCTGATGGATATCGCGCTGGCCGACAAGGCCAAGCAGGCGCGCAAGCAGTTGCCGGTGCCGCCCAAGACCGGGCTGCTGTACGCCTCGATCGAATCGCAGGAGCGCCTGCGCGGTGACCTGGTCGACGCGGCCATGAACGCTGTGCTGGCCGACGGCCTGGGTGAGATCCGCGACCCGGCGGCCTTTGCCAAGCGGCGCGATGCCGTTGGCCGCGAGCTGTTCGGCGAGGCGATGGCACGGCTGAAACTGGCCGAGAACATCCTGGCGCACGTGGCCGAACTCAAGCCGCTGCTGGAAGCACCGCTGATGGGCTGGGCGCGCGGCAACCTGGATGACCTGGAGCAGCAGCTGGCGGCGCTGGTCCATCCCGGGTTCCTGCGCGAAACGCCGGCCGATGCGCTGGCGCAGTACCCGCGCTACCTGCGCGCGATGATCCTGCGCAGCGAGCGGGCCAAGCGCGATCCGCCCCGCGACCAGGCCCGGATGCTGGAACTGCGTCCGTTCCTGGATGCGCTGGAAGAAGCGCAGGCACGCGGCCTGCGCGAGCGTGCGCAGTGGCAGGCGCTGCGCTGGGACCTGGAAGAACTGCGGGTATCGCTGTTCGCGCAGGAGCTGGGGGCCAAGACCGGCATTTCGGCCAAGAAACTGGCCCAGCGGGTGGCCGCCCTGCGCCAGGCCTGAGCCTGCAACGCCCCGCGCGGCAACCGCGCGGGGCGTGCACCATCACTTGACCCGGCGGACCTTCGCGCGGGTGTTCACGCCCTTGATCTGCAGGTACCACGCCCCGATCATGCCCGGCGCGATGGACACTTCCGGATCGGTGCGGCGCACGCCGGCCAGCGTGGTTTCGTCGGTCTGTTCCCATTCCTGCTTGTTGGCGAGCACGTAACGGCGGCCCTTGCCGAAGCCGCGGAACTCGCCCTGCAGCGTGCTCACGATCGGTTCGTTGCTGCCGAAGTCGAAGAAGCCGCGGTTCTTCACGATCACTTCCTGGCGGCCTTCCTCGCGCGCTTCTTCGCGCACCTGCTCGCGCACCTGCTCACGCACGTCGGCGCTGACCGCGGCCACCTTGCCCTGCAGCCAGCCGTTGAGGGCGGCCAGTTCGGTGGGGCTCAGCTTGTCCAGGCCGGCCGCCTTGAATTCAGCCGGGGACATCTGCTGCTGCAGGTCGCCTTCGACCACGCGCTGGGCGAGGGCGGGCCCGGCCATGGCCAGCAGGACGGCCGCAGCGGCCAACACTCTAAGACGGGAAAAACGCATGGCAGCTCTCCAGGAATGCACGATGGAACCGGTTCTGATTGTCCGGCAACGATACCAGCGCTAGTGTAGGGCTCTCTATCTTGTCTGCATGATGCTGTGAACCGCGCTTCTGTCCCCGGCCTGGATGGCTTGTTGAACCGACCCTCGGCGGCCTCGCTGTCCCCCGCGCTGCGCGAGGCGCTGCTGCAGCGCTGGCAGGCCGACGATGCCGACCACGCCCAGGCCGCCCCATGGCCGGTGCTGGCCGATACCCTGGATGCACTGGCCCTGCTGTCGGCCGACGACAGCGCGCTGCTGGCGGCCCTGTTGTTCGACCTGCCGTGGCTGCGTGCCGCGCTGGACGCGCTTCCGCTGGGCAACCACAAGGCGGCCGTGGTCGGCCTGCTCGAGGGCCTGGACGCGGCCGACCAGGTCTGGGCGCTGCACGCCGGGCGCGATGCCGGGCGCAACAGTGAAGGCCTGCGCCGGCTGCTGCTGTCGATCATCCAGGACCTGCGGGTGGTGCCGATCCTGCTGGCCCGGCAGCTGGCGCGCATGCGGGCGGCCGACCGCCTGCCGGAGGAAGAACGCCGCGCGCTGGCCCAGCTGACCCGCGACATCCATGCGCCGCTGGCCAACCGGCTCGGCATCTGGCAGCTGAAATGGGAACTGGAAGACCTGGCGTTCCGGCACCTGGAGCCGGAGACCTACCGGCGTATTGCACGTGAAGTCGACGAAACACGGCTGGCGCGCGAACGGTACGTGGAATCGGTCAAGAAGGTGCTGTCGCGCGAGCTGCTGGCGCAGGGCATCGAGGCCGAGGTCAGCGGGCGCCCGAAGCACATCTACAGCATCTGGCGGAAGATGCAGAAGAAGCGGCTCGCCTACGAGCAGCTCTACGACATCCGCGCGGTGCGGGTGATGGTCAAGGACGTGGCGGCCTGCTACGCCGCGCTGGGCGTGGTGCACTCGCTGTGGGCGCCGGTGCCGAGCGAGTTCGATGACTACATCGCCCGGCCCAAGGCCAATGACTACCGCTCCCTGCATACCGCCGTGGTGGGTCCGGAAGGCCGCACCATCGAAGTGCAGATCCGCAGCCACGACATGCACGCCCAGGCCGAGCTCGGCGTGGCCGCCCACTGGCGCTACAAGGAAGGCAGCAAGGGTGCGGAAAAGGCGTTCGACCGCAAGATCACCTGGATGCGCCAGCTGCTGGAGCAGTCGCAGGAAGGCCATGGCGGTGAGCTGGCCGGCGCGCTGGATGCGGAACTGACCGAGGACCGGGTCTACGCGCTCAGCCCCAAGGACGAGGTGATGGACCTGCCGCAGGGCGCCACGCCGCTGGATTTCGCGTACCACGTGCACACCATGGTCGGCCACCGCTGCCGCGGTGCGAAGGTCAACGGGCGCATCGTGCCGCTCACCTACCGCCTGCGCAGTGGCGACCGGGTGGAAATCCTCACCGGCAAGGAGGCCGACCCGCGCCGCGACTGGCTGCTGGCCTCCAACGGGTACCTGGCCAGCAACCGCTCGCGCGAAAAGGTGCGCGGCTGGTTCCACAAGCTGGACCGGGCGCGCAACGTGCAGGCCGGGCGCGATCTGCTCGACCGCGAACTGAAGCGGCTCGGGCTGGCGCAGGCCGACCTGGCCGTGGCGGCGAAGAAGTTCCATGCCGACAGCGTCGATGACCTGTACATCCAGGTAGCGCTCGGCGACACCGGCCCGCACCAGGTCAGCCGGGCCCTGCTCGAAGCCGAACGCGCGGCCACCCAGCCGGCGGTGCCCGCGCTGCCCCGGCCCACCGCGCGCCGCGACAGCCTGGGCAAGTCCAAGTTCACCGTGCAGGGCGTAGGCAACCTGCTGGTGCAGCTGGCGCGCTGCTGCCAGCCGGTGGCCGGCGAACCCATCGTCGGCTACCTCACCCGCACCCGCGGAGTCACCGTGCACCGCACCGACTGTGCCGCGCTGGCGCGGCTGTCCGCCGCCAGCCCGCAGCGCATCCTGCCGGTCGAATGGGGCCAGGCAGGCGGTGGCTACGAGGTGGATGTGGTGGTCGATGCGGTGGATCGGCGCTGGCTGCTCAAGGACATCACCAACCTGATCGCGCAGGAAGATGCGTACGTGCTGGACATCCACAGCGACAACGTCCGCAACAGCGGCCGTGCGCACCTGCGCCTGCGCCTGAAAGTGAGCGATTACGGCCAGCTTTCGACCCTGCTGGGGAAACTGGATGCCCTGCCCGGCGTCAGCGACGCGCGGCGTTTGGGCTGACCTCACGTGACCCACGCTACGCTCACGGAATGAGCCGCCACCCCGACCATGAGGACGCCGCGCATGCCGCCCTGCGCCGCGTGCGCCGCGAAGGCCGCTGGTGGTGGGTGCAGGCGTGGCAGTCGCGGCGCATCTGGCGCTGGGCGCTGCTGGTGGCGGTGGCGGTGTTCGTGCTGCTGGTGGCGTTCCGGCGCCCGCTGGCGAACTGGTTCTGGAACGAACCGCAGGTGGAGCAGCTGCTGGACCGGGGCGACCGTGCGCTGGCGGCCGGCCGGCTGACCGCAGGCGATGGCAGCGGCGCGCGCGAGTGGTACCAGGCGGCGCTGGCACTGGACAGCGATCGTCCGCAGGCCCGCGCAGGCCTGGCGCGCACTGCGCGGGCCGCACTGGCACAGGCCAATGCCGCACTCGATGCCGGCGATGCGGCCACCGCGCAACGCGCGTTGGCCCTGGCCCGCGAGCTGCAGGTACCGCAGCGCGACGCCGATGCCGTGGCGCGGCGGCTGCGCGACCACCAGCAGGAGGGTGCTGGTATCGGCGCGTTGTTGGGCCGGGCCGAATCGGCGCTGCAGGCGCAACGGCTGGATGGCAGTGACGACAGCGCCTTGCCATTGTTCCAGCAGGTACTGGCGCGCGCGCCGAACCACCTGCGCGCACTGGAGGGGCGCGAGGATGCGCTCTCAGACCTGCTGCAGCAGGCACGCGACGCGGCGGCGCAGGGCGATGTCGCCGGTGCGGCGGCGCGCGTGCAGCGTGCACGTGACTTTGATGCAGGCCATGTCGATCTGCCGGCAAGCGAAGCCGCCTTGAACGCCGCGCTGGAGGCGCGCGTGCGCGACGGGCAGCGGTTGCTGCGCCGGCAGCGCTGGCAGTCGGCCGGTGACGCCTTCCAGGCCGTGCTGGCGGTGCGCCCGGAGGACGCCGTCGCGCAGCGCGGGCTGCAGCAGGTGATCGAGGCGCTGCTGGCGGCAGCGACCCGGCAGGCCGCGGATTTCCGCTTCGATCTGGCAGCACAGGCGCTGGCCACGGCGCAGACGTTTGGTGCGTCCGAACGCCAGTTGGCGGCGGCGCGCCAGGCCGTTGCGCAGGCGCGCCAGGCCGAGCGGGCGCTGAGCGCACCCGCCGCACCGAACCGGCGCCGCGAGCAGGCCGTGCGCGCCCTTCTTGAGCGTTTCGAGGAGGCGCAGGCGCGTGGCGACATCC
>NZ_JASCOP010000071.1:0-20408 GCF_029959395.1 Stenotrophomonas sp. PS02300 | reverse complement strand
CATGGCCCGGGCAATCGACGTGGGCGTAGTGACGCTCGGTGGATTCGTATTCGACGTGTGCGGTCGAGATCGTGATGCCACGGGCCTTTTCTTCCGGCGCGGCGTCGATCGCGGAGTAATCCTTGAACTCGCCACCGAAGCGCTCTGCACCGATCTTGGTCAGTGCGGCGGTCAGCGTGGTCTTGCCGTGGTCGACGTGACCGATGGTGCCGACGTTGACGTGCGGCTTGGTGCGCTCGAACTTACCCTTGGCCATGGCTGCTTATCTCGAAATCGTCTGAATGGTGGCACTTAGATGGTGCTCACGAAAGGAATCGAACCTTCGACCTCCTCCTTACCAAGGAGGTGCTCTACCGACTGAGCTACGTGAGCGAGTTTTGAATTATGGCACGAATTTGAATATATTCAAATCCATTCAATGGAGCGGGAGACGGGGATCGAACCCGCACCATCAGCTTGGAAGGCTGAGGTTCTACCATTGAACTACTCCCGCATCGGAAGCTCTTGCCACAACTTGAAACTGCATGAAACTGGTGGAGGGAGGTGGATTCGAACCACCGAAGGCGTAAGCCAGCAGATTTACAGTCTGCCCCCGTTGGCCGCTTGGGTATCCCTCCTTACCACCCTGTCCCGTGGCGCCGAAGCGTTTTCGGTGCGGGGTGGAAGAGCCGTGAATTTTGGGGGTGAATGCGGGTTCTGTCAACAACCTTTTTGAACTTTTTCACACGAATCGCAATTTTCCCCGGCAGCACGCGCTATTGGCCCGGAAGCGCCAGCGTTTCGTCCGCGAAGATCGCCACGTGCGGCACGCCGTCGGCACCGATCCAGCCGCGATACATGCCCTGCGTATTGAACGGAGTGGCGGCACGGCCATCGGCACCCAGCACGATCGCGCCACCATCGCCGCCCAGCGCGGGAATGCGCGCGTTGATCACCTCGCGCCCCGCTTCTTCCGGCCCCTGCTTCAGGTACTGCATGCGCGCACAGATGTCGTGCGCGGCCGCCGTGCGGATGTAGTACTCGCCCCAGCCGGTGCCGGACACGGCGCAGGTGGCGTTCGCATAGGTGCCGGCGCCGATGATCGGTGAGTCGCCGACACGCCCGTAGCGCTTGTTGGTCATGCCGCCGGTGGAGGTGCCTGCAGCGAGGTGGCCCTGGCTGTCCAGCGCGACCGCACCCACGGTGCCGAAGTGGCGGGCGGTTTCCAGGTCGGCATGGGCCTGGCCGCTGGCCTCTTCCTTCAGGGCCTTCTGCAGCTGCTGCCAGCGCTTCTCGGTGCGGAAGTAGGACGGATCGACCAGGGCGATGCCCTGGCTGGCGGCGAAGGTCTCGGCGCCCTCGCCCACCATCATCACGTGCGGGGAGTGCTGCATGACCGCTTCGGCCAGCAGGATCGGGTTGCGCACGCGCTGCACGCCGGCCACCGCGCCGGCCTTGAGGCTGGCGCCGTCCATCAGCGCGGCATCCAGCTCGTTGCGGCCATCATGGGTGAACACCGCGCCCTTGCCGGCATTGAAGGTCGGATCGTCCTCGAGCACGGTGATGGCGGCCGTGACCGCGTCCAGCGCCGGCTTGCCAGCCGCCAGCGCCTGGTGGCCCGTGATGAGCGCCTGGCTCAGTGCCGCGCGGGCCGCCTTCTCTTCGGCCGGCGAAAGGTCCTTGCGCTGCACCCCTGCCCCGCCGTGGATGACCAGCACCGGTTCGGCGGCCAGCGCGAGCGGGCTGAGCAGGCACAGGGACAGCAGCAGGGAGGATCGGCGGGACATGGCAGTTACCGGTAGGAGGGGCGGTTCATCATGCCGCACCCGGCGGGGAGTGCCGACCAACGGTCGGCACCTACCAAGGGCACCGAAATCTGGTAGGTATCGACCGTTGGTCGATGCGCTGCTTCCTGAAGCGGGCCCAGTGGCGGCGGACGTAAAAAAGGCGTTAAATGCGCGCCGTCCGTTCACCGAATGTGAATGGGGGTCGCGGCCTCCCTTGAGGCCCACTTTCTTCTTGAGAATTCTCATGCGTAAACAGGCGATGGCGTGGTCGATCCAGCTGGCGTTGATGGGTGTGGCCGCAACCGCGGCGGCGCAGGCCCCGACCCCCGGGGTGCAGCAGCTGGACACGGTGCAGGTCACCGGCTCGCGCATTCCGCGCGCCCAGGTCGAAGGCCCGGCACCGGTCACGGTGATCACCGCCGAACAGATCCAGGCCAGCGGCTTCACCAGCGTGCCGGACGTGCTGCGTTCGATGACCCAGAACGGCGGTGAGACCCAGAGCCAGCAGTCCGCCAGCGGCGCTGATTTCTCGCCGGGTGCGCAGCAGGTCGACCTGCGCGGGCTGGGCCCCAACCACACCTTGGTGCTGGTCAACGGCCGCCGCATCGCCGATTTCCCGATGCCCTTCCAGGGCCGCAGCAACTTCACCGACGTCTCCAACATCCCGCTGGGCATGATCGAGCGGATCGAAGTGCTGACCGGCAGCGCGTCGGCCATCTACGGTTCGGATGCGATCGCCGGCGTGGTCAACTTCATCCTGAAGAAGCAGGTCGATGGCACTACGGTGGACGTGCGCATGGGCACGACCACCGAGGGCTGTGGCGAGTCCTTCGACATGAGCATCGCCAGCGGCTTCGATTCGGGAAAGTTCAGTGCGGTATACAGCCTGGAGCTGCAGTCGCAGACCCCGCTGTGGGCCTATGAGCGCGCCCAGCAGGATTCCACGCTCGATGCCCCCACCGAAAGCGCCCGCGCCGCGCGCCGCGCGTACCTGCGCACCGATTACAACGACGATTACCTGGACCCGGGCCAGGCCACCTGCGATGCGCTGGCCGGGCAGAACAAGGGCAGCACGTACTACGCCGAGCGCGCGCGCTATGGCTTCTACTGCGGCAGCGACCGTTCGATCGGCTACGGCACGATCCTGAGCGAGCGCCGCGGCGCCAATGGCTACGCGTCGCTGCGCTACGGCTTCGAGAATGGCGCGGAGTGGTTTGCCGATGTGCAGCTGGGCTACCACGACATTGCGCTGATGCGCGATGTGACCCAGTGGGGCCTGATGACGCCGGATGGCAATGAAGACGGCTACTTCTACAACCAGGCCACCGACCAGGTGGAGTTCTGGCAGCGCCAGTTCTCGCCGGAGGAAATGGGCGGCCTGCGCAACGGGATGATCCGCAGCACCCAGAAGACCTTCAGCGTCACCACCGGGTTCAAGGGCTCGCTGGGCGCGACCTGGGATTACGAGGCCTCGCTGAGCCATTCGCAGTACCAGTCATCGATCCGCTGGCCGCAGATCATCGCCTCGAAAGCGAACGCGCTGTTCCTCGGGCCGCAGCTGGGCGAGGACGACGACGGTTTCCCGATCTACAACGCCGACCCGGCGCGCCTGTACCGGCCGCTGACCCGCGCCGAATACGATTCGATCTCGGCGCGCACCACGTATACGCCGAAATCGCGCACCGATACGGCGGCACTGACCCTGACCAACGGCGAGCTGTTCGAGCTGCCGGGCGGCAAGGCGGGCTTTGCGGCCACGGCCGAATTCGGCAACCAGTCCTACGCGCTGAACCCGGATCCGCTGGCGACCGAGTACTACTACTACAGCTGGAAGGACTCGGACGGCCATGGCAGCCGCAACCGCTGGGCCACCGCGGCCGAGCTGCGCCTGCCGCTGCATGACACGCTCAACGTGAGCGTGGCCGGCCGCTTCGACCAGTACCGCTATTCGGGCAACACGATCGGCAAGGCGACGTGGAGCGGCGGCATCGAATGGCGCCCGGTCGAGTCGCTGCTGGTGCGCGGCTCGTACGGCACCGCGTTCCGTGCGCCGGACCTGCACTACGTGTATGCCGGCCCCGGCAACGATGAGACCAGCGCGAACGACTACTACGCGTGCGCGGTGGATGGGGCGGACGACTGCTCGGATTACGAGGAGAACCTGATCCGCACGCGCGAGGGCAACCGCCAGCTGGATCCGGAAACCAGCACCTCCTGGAGCGCCGGCCTGGTGTGGTCGCCTGCGCTGGGGCTGGACCTGTCGGTGGACTGGTTCGACATCGACATGCGCGACCAGGTGCAGGACATGGACGTGAGCACGATCCTGCGCGATGAGGCGGCCTGCCGCCTGGGCGATGCAGACGCGGCGTCACCGACCTGCGTGGATGCGATCAACCGGGTCAACCGCACCAGCGATGGGCGCCTGTACGGGGTGCACGTGAGCCCGATCAACATCGCGCGCGAGACCACCCGCGGCATCGATGTGGGCCTGCGCTACCGCCTGACCACCGGCGTGGGCGATTTCATCCTGAGCGGCAACCACACCTGGGTGCAGCGCCATGATTTCCAGCAGTTCGCCGGGGACGTGGTGGAGGACCAGTTCGCGGTCAACAGCGGTTTCGACATCCCGCGCACCAAGACCAGCGCGAGCCTGACCTGGGAGAACGCGGCGTGGTCGACCACGCTTTACGGGCAGCGCCTGGGCAAGCTGCCGAGCTTCGACAGCTACGACCAGAGCTTCGACTGGGAGAGCGGCGACAGCCCGTGGATCAAGGCGACGTACCGCTACAACCTGTCGGTGCAGTACCGCTTTGACGACCATTCGCGCCTGTCGCTGTCGGTGGTGAACCTGTTCAACAAGATGCCGCCGAAGGATGCGACCTACACCTCGTACCCGTATTACGACGTGTCGTGGTTTGACACGGTGGGGCGCCAGTTGAACCTGCAGTACACGCACAAGTTTGGTGGCACCGCGCTGTAATCCCGTACTTCTCCACACCGTGCGTGGAAAGCGATGGGGGTTTGCTGTGGACAACCTTGCCTGAGCCACGCGCTGCAACGGTCTTGAAGGGTGGTGGTTTTTTGTCCAGGCGATGCGCGGGTTTTCCACACGGGACGTGGAAAGCCATGGGAGTTTGCTGTGGACAACCCGGCTGAACACTGCGCTGGAAGGGTTTCGGGGCGTGGTGAAATATTGTCCACGCTCAAACGCAGACGCCCCGCACTTGGCGGGGCGTTTGCGTTGGCGGGCAGCGGACCTACGGTCCGCCCGACCGATCAGACGTTGAAGCGGAAGTGCAGGATGTCGCCTTCCTGGACGCGGTATTCCTTGCCTTCCAGGCGCAGGCGACCGGCTTCCTTGGCGCCGGCTTCGCCCTTGTACTTGATGAAGTCGTCATACGCGATGGTTTCGGCGCGGATGAAGCCCTTCTCGAAGTCGGTGTGGATCACGGCGGCCGCCTGCGGGGCGGTGGCGCCCTTGCGCACGGTCCAGGCGCGCACTTCCTTCACGCCGGCGGTGAAGTAGGTCTGCAGGCCGAGCAGGCTGTAGGCCGCGTTGATCACGCGATTGAGGCCCGGCTCGGTCAGGCCGAGGTCGGCCAGGAAGGTGTCGCGGTCTTCGTCGTCCAGCTGCGAGAGCTCTTCTTCGATGGCGGCAGAGACCGGCACGACCTGCGCACCTTCGGCGGCGGCGCGGGTGCGCACGGCGTCCAGGTGCGGGTTGTTCTCGAAGCCGTCTTCGAGCACGTTGGCGATGTACATCACCGGCTTGAGGGTAAGCAGGAACAGGTCGCGGACCAGGGCCTTCTCTTCCTCGTCCAGGCCGGCACTGCGCCCGGCCTTGCCGTCGGCCAGGGCGGCCTGCAGCTTGGCGAGCACGGGCTTGCGTGCAGCCGCTTCCTTGTCACCGCCCTTGGCAGCGCGCTCGGCGCGGTTGAGCGCCTTCTCGACGCTGTCCAGGTCGGCCAGGGCCAGTTCGGTGTCGATGGTGTCGATGTCCGACAGCGGGTCGACCTTGTTGTTGACGTGGATGACGTCGGCGTTCTCGAAGCAGCGCACCACGTGGGTGATCGCGTCCACTTCGCGGATGTGGGCCAGGAACTTGTTGCCCAGGCCTTCACCGCTGGCGGCACCGGCGACCAGGCCGGCGATGTCGACGAACTCCACGGCGGTCGGGATGACCTTCTGCGGGTTGATGATCGCCGCCAGCTCGTTCAGGCGCGGATCCGGCACGGGCACGATGCCGACGTTCGGCTCGATGGTGCAGAACGGGAAGTTGGCCGCGGCGATGCCCGCCTTGGTCAGCGCGTTGAACAGGGTCGACTTGCCGACGTTGGGCAGGCCGACGATGCCGCATTTGATACCCATCTTTGACAACCTCTGGGGTGGTAGGCACCGACCGTGGGTCGGTACGCCGTGGTTATTTCGGGGTGTGCAGGCGCTTCATCGCCTCACTGTAATCGCCACGCACGGCCAGCGGCAGTACGTCGATGGCGTCGTCGATGGCATGCCCGATCAGCACGTCATCGTCCTTGCTGGCACGGCCGAGTACCCAGGGCACCACGCGGTCCTTGTGACCGGGATGGCCGATGCCGATGCGCAGGCGGTGGAACTTCCCATGGCCGAGCAGGCGGATGGTGTCACGCAGGCCGTTCTGGCCGCCGTGGCCGCCATCGAACTTGAGCCGGGCCACGCCGGGCGGCAGGTCCAGTTCGTCGTGCGCCAGCAGTGTTTCCTCGGGCTCGATCTTCCAGAAGCGCTGGGCGGCGGTGACCGACTTGCCACTGAGATTCATGAAGGTGGCGGGCTTGAGCAGCCACACCGGTTGACCGGCGATGTCGACCTTGGCGGTCTCGCCGAACAGCTTGCTGTCCACGCTCCAGCGCGCGCCGGCCTGTGCGACCAGGGCGTCAATGAAACGAAACCCGGCATTGTGCCGGGTCTGGGCGTGCTCGGGTCCGGGGTTACCCAGGCCAACGATCAATCGCAATCCTGTCATCGCTCTTCTTCATCGCTACCGGCGTCGTGCCGGTACATGCAGAAACGGCGCCTGCCCCGAAGGACAGGCGCCGCAATCACTTACTCTGCAGCAGCCACTTCTTCGTCAGCGGCTTCGCCCTTGCCGTGCTTGGCAGTGACGATGGCGTCGTCGTGGTCCTTGCCCTGGGCCAGGGCAACGATCTCAACGCCCTTCGGCAGCTTGATGTTGGACAGGTACACCACGTCGCCAGCCTTCAGCTCGCCCAGGTCGACGTCGATCGACTCCGGCAGGTCCTTCGGCAGGCAGCTGACGGTGACTTCCTTCAGTTCGTGGGTGACCACGACGTCGGCAGCCTTGCCGGCCGGCGAGGTGTCTTCGTTGAGGAAGTGCAGCGGCACCGAAGCGGTCAGGGCCTGGTTCTCATCCACGCGCAGGAAATCCAGGTGCATGATCAGCTGCTTGTGCGGGTGGCGCTGCATGTCACGCAGCAGGACCTTGGTGATCTGGCCGTCCAGGTTCAGGCTCAGGATCGACGAGTAGAACCACTCGTTCTGCTGGGCCAGCCAGGTGGCGTTGTGGTCCAGGCTGATGGCGACCGGTTCGGCGTTGCCACCGTACACGATGGCCGGGATCACACCGGCGTGACGCAGGCGGCGGCTCGCACCCTTACGCTGCAGTTCACGCTTGGTGACCTTGATTTCATGGGTCTTCGACATTTTACTTCTACCAGTTGTTGCCTTGCCGGAATGGCTTGGCGATGAAGGGCACGTCCGCGACCAGACGTCCCCGGGGCCCTGGCTGCCGTTGCCGGCGGCCAGGAAAAACGAATCAATCCACGTACAGCGAGCTGACCGATTCGCCGAAGGCGATGCGGCGCATCGTTTCGGCCAGCATTTCCGCCACGCTGAGCTGGCGGATCTTGCTGCACACGCGCGCTTCTTCACGCAGCGGGATGGTATCGGTCACCACCAGCTCGTCGAGCTGGGAGTTGTTGATGTTGTCCACCGCCGGGCCCGAGAGCACGGCGTGGGTGCAGTACGCGGCCACCTTGAGGGCGCCACGCGCCTTCAGCGCCGCGGCGGCCGCACACAGGGTGCCGGCGGTATCGACGATGTCATCGACCATCACGCAGGTCTTGCCTTCGACGTCACCGATGATGTTCATCACGGTGGAGACGTTGGCGCGCGGACGGCGCTTGTCGATGATCGCCAGGTCGGCATCGTCCAGGCGCTTGGCGACGGCGCGCGCACGCACCACGCCACCCACGTCCGGGGACACCACGATCAGGTTTTCCGTGCCGTAGGCGCGCCAGATATCGGCGAGCAGCAGCGGCGAGGCATACACGTTGTCCACCGGCATGTCGAAGAACCCCTGGATCTGGTCGGCATGCAGGTCCACCGTCAGGACGCGGTCGGCGCCAACGGCGCTGAACATCTTGGCGGCTACCTTGGCGGTGATCGGCACGCGCGAGGAGCGCATGCGGCGATCCTGGCGCGAGTAACCGAAATACGGCACCACGGCGGTGACACTGTTGACCGAGGCGCGCTTGAGCGCATCGATCAGGACCAGCAGTTCCATCAGGTTCTCGGCGCTGGGTGCGCAGGTCGGCTGGATCACGAAGACGTCCTGCTTGCGGACGTTCTCTTCGATTTCGACCTGCACTTCACCATCGGAGAAGCGCGAGACCAGTGCCTTGCCCGGTCGCACCCCCAGTTCCTTGCAGATGCTCTGCGCAAGGCGCTTGTTGGCGTTGCCGGAAAATACCAGCAGGTTCGGGTGATCTTGCATCATGACGGTCTCGGGCGGGAGCGATTGGCGGAGAACTCTGCCGCCGGCGCCCGAGGACGTCTGCGGTGACAACACCGCGGCCGTTCAACCGTGTCCGCGCAGCATGCGCATGGAACGCGGTTGGCGTCCGCAAGTGGCAGGGGCGGGAGGATTCGAACCTCCGAATGCCAGGATCAAAACCTGGTGCCTTGGGCCTCTTGGCGACGCCCCTGCATCAAAATCAATAACGCTCGAGTACATCAAGCAGTGGCGAGCGCTCCACGCCCGCAGCCACCCATGCCCGCAGTTCCTTCGGCAACCGCGCCAAGCCCTGCTCTGCAGCAGCGCGCGTGGCGAACTCGACGAAACAACCGCTTCCCGACCCGGTGAGTCGTGCCCGGCCAATCCTGTCCAACGCGATGAGCACTGCCTCTACGGCAGGTTCGCGACGGCGCAGTACCGGCTCGAACGCATTCCCGAGCAAAGACCCGGAAGCGAAGTCCGCTATTTTCGCTACTGGGGCGTCGCGCGTCAAATCGGGACTGGCGAAAAGTGCGGCGGTGGGCACGTGAACGCCGGGGTCGGCGATGACATACCAGGCCGGCGGCAGCGCCAGCGGGGTCAGCTGCTCCCCCACCCCTTCGGCCCAGGCGTTGCGGCCGCGCACGAACACCGGCACGTCCGCGCCCAGCTGCAGGCCCAATCCGGCCAGTGCATCTTCATCCAGGCCCACGCGCCACAGCCGGTTGAGCGCGACCAGCACGGTGGCCGCATCGGAAGACCCGCCGCCGAAACCGCCACCCGCCGGAATACGCTTTTCGACGGTGATATCCACACCTTGGCCGACGTTTGCATGATTTTTGAGAAGCATCGCCGCACGCACGGCGAGGTCATCGGCCTCGGCCACGCCCGGCACGGACGGCCCGTCGCGGCGGACCTGGCCATCTTCACGCACCTGCAGCCGGACCCGGTCACCCCAGTCCAGCAGCCGGAACACGCTCTGCAGTTCGTGGTAGCCGTCGGCCCTGCGGCCGGTGATGTGCAGGAACAGGTTCAGCTTGGCCGGGGCCGGAAACCACGGCCCGCTGGCGTTCAGGTCCAGCGCGCTCATGGGCTGCCCAGCACCCAGCCATCGACCAGCAGGCGCACCTTGGCGTCGCCATTGACCGCTTCGATCCGCCGCGGCAGGACCGGGCGGTCGCCTTCAGCCGGGTACCAGTCCAGGAACTGGATGTCCCAGCCCATCTGGCGCACCCGGCGGGGTCGGCCTTCGGCATCGCGATCGATCTCGGCGGCCGTCGCCCCTTCGGCGACCAGGCCGCGCACCCAGTCCGGCAACTGGTTGACCGGGATATCCCAGCCGGTGGCCTCCAGCAGCACCTGCTGCGCATCCTCGCCCTGGCGCGGGCCACCTTCCACACCGTCCAGGCGCCCTGAGCGGTTCCCGCTGTCACCGCTCAGGGTCCAGCTCTGCCGGGTGACCGGCGCGCTCAGCGACACCACGTACTGGCGCGCCTGCTGCTGCCAGTCGATGCGGCCACTGCCGCCGTTGCGCCCCTTGCTGACCGCGACCCGGCCCTGGAACGACCACGCCGGCTGCGCGCGCAGCGCGTCCACGCGCGCGGCCTCGGCCTGCTGCGCTTCGGCGCTGACGGCAGTCACCACATCGGGCGCCGCCGGGGCCTTGCGCGTGTCCAGCGACACGCAGGCAGACAACGACACAGCCAGGGCCGCCGCGAAGGCGGCCTTCAGGGGAAACATGCTCATACGCCGTATTTCTCGGTCACGCGCTGCAGCGCACGGTTTTCCGGGTCCAGCTTGCGCGCTTCATCGAAGAAGCGGCGGGCTTCGTCCTTGCGGCCGAGCACCCACAGCACCTCGCCCACGTGCGCGGCGATTTCCGGGTCCTTGGCCAGCGTCCAGGCCCGGCGCAGCTGCACCAGCGCCTCTTCGTTGCGGCCCAGGCGATAGAGCACCCAGCCGTAGCTGTCGACGATGGCGGCGTTGTCCGGCTCGGCCACGCGGGCGCGGTCGATCAGTTCCAATGCTTCCTGGTAGCGGGGGGTGCGGTCGGCCAGGGTGTAGCCCAGCGCGTTGAGCGCGGCCACGTTCTCCGGTTCGGTCACCAGGATCTTGCGCAGGTCCGCTTCGGCGCGGGGCACGTCGTCGCGGCGCTCCCAGGCCAAGGCGCGGGCATACAGCAGCGCGTTCTCGTCGGGGTAGGCCGCCAGGCCCCGGGCCAGCGCGTCCAGCTCACCCGGCAGGTCATCGCCCCGCTGGCGCAGCTCGGCCTCGAGCAGGTAGGCGTCGCGCCGTGCTTCGTCGTCGATCATGGCGTCGGACTGGATCGCGTGGACCCCGGCGAAGGCCTTGTCGGTCTGGCCCAGTTCGTACTGGGCGCTGGCCGCGCGCAGGCGTGCTTCGGCACGTTCTTCGCCACCCGGCACGCTGAGGTACCAGTCCACCGCTTCGGCGTGGCGCTTGAGGTATTCGGCGATCTTGCCCAGCAGCAGGCGCTGCGCCGGGTCGGGCTTGGTCGCCTGCTTTGAAAGGTCGGTGTACAGCGCCAGCAGCGCCACATCGTCTTTCTGCTTGGCCAGCAGCGAGGCGCGCATGCCCCAGGTCTGCACGTTCTGCGGACCGACCGCGAGCACGCGCTCGGCCGATTTCGCATCGCCCATCGCGTCGTAGGCGATGGCCACCGCGTTGCGCAGCTCCGGGTCGTCGGCGGTGCGCGGTTCCACCGAACGCAGCGCCGCCAGTGCCTCGTCGGTCTTGCCGGCCTGGAACATCAGGCTGGCATTGAGCAGCGCCACGCGCGGCTCGCCGGGGAAGCGGCGCACCACTTCATCGACCATGCGCCGGGCCAGCTCGGGGCGGTCCATGCGCATGGCCAGCCGGCCAAATTCCTGCCAGGGCTCGAGCTGGTTGGGGATGGCGTTGTCGTCGACCAGCCGGCCCAGCACATCGGCGGCGGCGGCCGGGTCGCGGCCCCCGCCGACCAGCGCGGCCAGCGCGAACTTCCAGCCGCGCGGGTCCGGGTCGCGCAGCAGGGTGGCCAGCTCGGTCCGCGCGCCCTTCACATCGCCCTTGCGCAGGTCCAGCGCGGCGGCGGCGCTGCGCATGGCCAGCGAACGGGGCGCACGCTTCTCCCACAGGGCCAGCGCGCGGGTGGCGCGTTTGTCATCGTCGGCGAGCATGGCGATCCGGGTGGCGCGCTCGGCCAGGCCAGCGTCGTCACGGCCTGCCTCGGCGGCTTCCAGGTACCAGCGCGCGGCCTCGGGCAGCTTGCCCGCCTGCAGCGCGAACTCACCGGCCATGACCGGGGTCAACGATGCCGGTTCGGCCGTTCCGGCCTTGCCGGCCGGGGCAGCCGGGGCTGCCGCCAGGGCGTTGGCGGTGAACAGGGACAGCAGCAGAACGCTGGAGATGCGAATCAATGCGGGCATCGGGGGCTTCTGGCCTTAAAATGACGACTTGAATGGCCAGCAGCTTATCGCAAGCAACTGAACAATGACCCTGTGGGTGCTCGGACTGAATCACCAGACCGCGCCAGTGGAACTGCGCGAACGCGCGTCCTTTGGCGGCGACGCCCTGCCCCAGGCATTGGCGTCGCTGCGCGATACCCCGCAGGTGGCCGAGGCGGTGCTGCTGTCCACCTGCAACCGCACCGAACTGTATGCCGTGGCCGAATCGGGCGAAGCACTGGCGCAGTGGCTGGAGTCGCACGCCGGGCAGCTGCATGGCTACCTGTACCAGCATGCCGATGCCGATGCCGTGCGCCACCTGTTCCGGGTCGCCACCGGGCTGGACTCGATGGTGCTGGGCGAGCCGCAGATCCTGGGCCAGGTGAAGGATGCGTGGGCGATCGCGCGCGACCATGGGCTGCTTGGCCAGCGCCTGGACCGCTTGTTCCAGCAGACCTTCTCGGTGGCCAAGCGCGCGCGCACCGATACCCGCGTGGGCGCCAACCCGATCTCGGTGGCCTCCACCGCGGTGCGCCTGGCGCAGAACTCCTTCGCGCGGCTGGAAGACTCCACCGTGCTGCTGGTCGGCGCCGGCGAAACCATCGAACTGGCCGCCCGCCACCTCAGCGAAGGACGCGTGCGCCGGCTGCTGATCGCCAACCGCACCCTGGCCCATGCGCAGGAGCTGGCCACCCGCCATGGCGGCGTGGCGCTGCCGCTGACCGAGCTGGAACGCCACCTGGGCGAAGCCGACGTGGTGTTTTCGGCCACCGCCGCGCGCGAGCCGGTAATCAGCAAGGCGCAGATCGCCGCCGCGCTGCGCTCGCGGAAGCACAAGCCGATGCTGCTGTTCGACCTGGCGGTGCCGCGCGACATCGAAACCGGGGTGGGCGACCTGCAGGATGCCTTCCTGTACACGGTGGACGACCTGGAGCGCGCAGTGGAGGACAACCGCCGCAGCCGGCGCGAGGCGGCGGCCGAAGCCGAAGCCATCATCGAACTGCAGGTATCGCGGTTCGTCGAGACCCTGCAGGCCAACGCGCACCAGGCGCCGCTGCGCCAGCTGCGCGCGTATGGCGAAGCCACCCGGGTGGAAATGCTGGACAAGGCGCGCCAGCAGCTGGCCCACGGCAAATCGCCGGAGGAAGTGCTGGAGCTGCTTGCGCATGGCCTGACCAACCGCCTGCTGCACCCGCCGACCGCCGCGCTGCGTGCGGCCGCGCTCAGCGGCGATACTGAACTGACCCGCGCCGCCGAGCGCCTGTTCCCGGCCAAGCCGGGCTACCAACACCCTGCCGTGAGCAACGATGACGCCGACCCTGCGCCGTAAGCTGGAAGCGCTGGCCGAGCGCCGCGAAGAACTTGAACGCCTGCTGGCCGACCCGGACGTGGTCGGCGACAACGAGCGCTTCCGCAATTTTTCGCGCGAGTTCGCCCAGCTGCAGCCGATCGCCACCGCGCTGGCTGACGAAGCGCGGGCGCTGGCCGACCTTGCCGCCGCCGAAGCCATGCGCGCCGACCCGGACCTGCGCGAGCTGGCCGAAGAGGAAATCACCGCCGCGCAGGAACGCCTGCAGCAGCTGGACCATGACCTGGCCTTGCTGCTGGTGCCGCGCGATCCGCGCGACGACGGCAACCTGTTCCTGGAAGTGCGCGCCGGTACCGGCGGCGACGAGGCGGCGATCTTCGCCGGCGACCTGTTCCGCATGTACGCGCGCTATGCCGAGCGCCAGGGCTGGAAGGTCGAGATCGAATCGGACAGCCCCGGCGAGCATGGCGGCTACAAGGAAATCGTGGCGCGCGTGGTGGGCCGCGGCGCCTATTCCAGGCTCAAGTTCGAATCCGGCACGCACCGCGTGCAGCGCGTGCCGGCAACCGAGTCGCAGGGGCGCATCCACACCTCTGCGGCCACCGTGGCGATCATTCCCGAAGCCGACGAGGTCGATGAGATCGTCATCAACCCGGCCGACCTGCGGGTGGATACCTTCCGCTCGTCCGGCGCCGGTGGCCAGCACGTGAACAAGACCGAATCGGCCATCCGCATCACCCACGTGCCGAGCGGCGTGGTGGTGGAATGCCAGACCGAGCGCAGCCAGCACGCCAACCGCGACAAGGCGATGAAGCGCCTGAAGGCACAGCTGCTCGATGCCGAACGCAGCAAGCAGGCGGCCGCCACCGCGGAAAGCCGCCGGCTGCAGGTCGGCAGCGGCGACCGCAGCCAGCGCATCCGCACCTACAGCTTCCCGCAGGGCCGGATCACCGATCACCGCGTGGAAGGACTGACCCTGTACGACCTGCCCAACATCATCGCCGGTGAGCTGGATACGCTGGTGGAGCGGCTGATCCACGAACACCAGGCCGACGAACTGGCCCGGCTGTCAGCCGGCGCGTGAGCATGGACCCGCAGCACGAGCAGCTGCGCAGCGCGGTGCAGCGCCAGCCGCAGGATTTCATCGCCTGGGTGATGCTGGCCGACGCGGAGCTTGAAGCCGGTGATGTCGCTGCCGGCGACCACGCCGCCTCGCGCGCGTTGCAGCTGCGCCCCGGCCACCCCGAAGCGCTGGCCCGGCTGGGCCGCACGCGCTGGATGCAGGGCCGCCACGGCGAGGCCGCCGCCCTGCTGCGCCAGGCGGCCAACCAGGTCCCGGAGCATCCCGGCATCGCGCTGTGGCTGGGCCACGCGCTGGAAGACGCCGGCCAGCCCGAGGCCGCTGCCGATGCCTACCGCCAGGCGCATCGGCTGCTGCCCGGCGAGCCTTACATCACCGCGCAGCTGCTCAACTGGCAACGCCGGCTGTGCGACTGGCGCGGGCTGGAGCCGCTGTCCCAGCAGGTGCGCCAGGCCGTGGCGCAGGGCGTGGCGGTGGTCGAGCCGTTCGCCTTCCTCAGCGAAGACGCCAGCGCCGCCGAGCAGTTGGCCTGTGCACGGCAGCGCGCCGCGGGCATTGCCGAGGGCGTGCGGGCGCTGCCGGCCGCGCAGGTGCGCCGCGAGGGGCGGCTGCGCGTGGGTTTCCTTTCCAATGGCTTCGGCGCGCACCCGACCGGGCTGCTGACCGTGGCGCTGTTCGAGCAGCTGCGCGCGCTGGGCGCGCTGGAGCTGCATCTGTTTGCCCTCAACGCCGATGACGGCAGCGCGATCCGCGCGCGCCTGCAGGCCGCTGCCACCGCACTGCATGACGTCTCGCCCCTGGCCCACGCGGCGATTGCGGCACGCATCCGCGGGGCCGGCATCGATGTGCTGTTCGACCTGCGCGGCTGGGGCGGCGGCGGCACGCCGGCGGTACTGGCGATGCGCCCTGCCCCGGTACAGGTGAACTGGCTGGCCTATCCAGGCACCTCGGGTGCGCCGTGGATGGACTACGTGCTGGCCGATGGCTACGTGCTGCCTGCCGCGATGGCACCGGCTTACAGCGAACAGGTCCGGCACCTGCCCCGCGCGTTCCAGCCCTCGGACAACACCCGCGTGCTGGAGCCGGCGCCGGGCCGCGATGCCTGTGGCCTGCCCGCGCAGGGCGTGGTGTTCTGCTGCTTCAACAACAGCTACAAGCTCAACCCGCGCAGCATGCGCCGCGCGTTCGCGGTGCTGCAGGGCGTACCGGGCAGCGTGCTGTGGCTGCTGTCCGGGCCCGGCAATGCCGATGCACGGCTGCGCACCGCCGCGCGCGACGCCGGGCTGGACCCCGCACGGCTGGTGTTCATGCCCAAGCTGCCGCACCCGACCTATCTGGCGCGCTACCCGCTTGCGGACCTGTTCCTGGACACGCACCCGTACAACGCGCACACCACCGCTTCCGATGCGCTGTGGGCCGGCTGCCCGGTGTTGACCTGCCCGGGCGCGACATTCGCGTCGCGCGTGGCCGGCTCGCTCAACCACCACCTGGGACTGCCGGCGATGAACGTCGCCGATGACCGCGCGTTCGTGGATACCGCAATTGCGCTGGGCACCGACCCGACGGCACTGGCAGCGCTGCGGGCCACCCTGGCCCAGCGGCGTTCGGACAGCGGCCTGTTCGACATGGCCGGGTTCGCGCGCGACTTCAGCGCCGAGGTGCAGGCGATGGCGCGATTGCACGGCTGGCAGGATGCACACGCGGGCTGACCACGCACTGCGCTAGGCTCGGGTTTCTTCTGTCAGCCGGAATCCCGCACCGATGGGCAAGCTCAAGCGCAAGGCGTACCAGGCACTGCTCGAACCGATGCAGCTCGAACTCACTGCGATGGCGCGTTGGGCCCAGCACACCGGGCAGCGCGTGCTGGTGCTGTTCGAAGGCCGCGATACCGCCGGCAAGGGCGGCGCCATCCAGGCCATCGCCGAGCACCTCAACCCGCGCCAGTGCAAGGTGGTCGCGCTGCCCAAGCCGACCGACCGCGAAAGCACCCAGTGGTATTTCCAGCGCTATGTGTCGCACCTCCCGGCGGCCGGCGAGATCGTGCTGATGGACCGCAGCTGGTACAACCGGGCCGGGGTCGAACACGTGATGGGCTATTGCAGCGATACCGAGTACGACGCCTTCCTGGCCCAGGCACCGGTGTTCGAGAAGCTGCTGGTGGACGACGGCATCCTGCTGTTCAAGTACTGGCTCACGGTCGACCAGGTGCAACAGGAGAAACGCTTCGCCGAGCGCCACGTGGATCCGCTCAAGGGCTGGAAGCTTTCGCCGGTGGACCTGGAGTCACGCAGCAAGTACACCGCCTATACCGAGGCGCGCGAGGCGATGCTGCGCGCCACCCATCGCGAACAGGCGCCGTGGACGCTGGTGGACTTCAACGACCAGAAGCGCGGGCGGCTGGGGTTGATCCGCAACCTGCTGGACCGGTTGCCGGATACCGGGGTGGAGGATCCCATCCCGGACCTGCCGCCCTTGAAGGGCAAACTGCACGAAGAGCATTTCGGCGTGCTGAAGCCGATCGACGGTTACGCCATCGAATGAGCCGCCGTCATTTGGCGGCGATCCGCGCCTCGATGTCGTGGGCAGTGACCGGGCCCAGGAATTCCTTTGCTACCTTTCCGTCCGGGGCGATCAGGTAGGTCAGCGGCAGGCCGCGCGGCACGGCGAAGTCTTCCGGCGGGTTGTAGGTGTCCACCAGCACGATCGGGTAGGTCACCGGCAGCTTCTGCAGGAACGCCTTCATCTCCTCCGGCTCGATGTCTTCATATGCCAGGCCGACCACTTCGATCTCTTCGCGCATGGCATGCAATGCCGACAGCTCCGGCATTTCCTTGCGGCACGGCGCGCACCAGGTCGCCCAGAAGTTCACCACCACCCACTTGCCGCGATGTGCGGCCAGGTCGTAGGTGGTTCCGTCCAGGGCGGACAGCACCAGGCGCGGCTGCGCCACGGTTTTGCGCTCCAGGTCGGGCGTGGCGGCATCGGCGGCCGGGGCCGCCGGTTCTGCTGCGGGCGCGGGCGCCGGGGCGGCCGCTTCGGGCTGCGGTGCCGGCTTGTTGCAGCCGGCCAGGGCCAGCAGGCCGACGGCCAGCAGCAGGGGCTTGAGGGTCATGGGGTGTCTCCAGACGGGGAATAGATATCGCTGACGCGGCGCTTGAGCAGCTCGCGCAGGGGCAATCGCAACGCATCCAGCGCCGCCACCGAGGCGGTGCCCAGGCTGTCATCGCGGTAGGGAAGGTAGGCTTCCTTGACCGGAATGCGCAGCTGGGTGGATTCGTAGAGGTCGGCCAGGGTGAGCTTGTCCAGGTCGCGCGACAGCAGCCACTCGCCCTGCTCGTCGCGGCGCACCACCCGGATCGCTTCCAGGTCGCACAGCATGCTCTGCAGCAGCGAGTCGGTCAGCATCGGCTCCAGCCGCAGGACCTCGTCTTCATCCAGCCCGCGGCCATCCAGGCGCGCCTGGTGGAAGCGGCCGATCAGGCGCAGCAGGCCATACAGTTCGTAGCCGGTGGGCAGGCGCAGGTCGGCCGGCTGGTAGCGGAACGCAGCGATCGACGAGGCCAGCGAGGCACCCAGCAGCACCGACACCCAGCACAGGTAGATCCACAGCAGCAGGATCGGCACGAAGGCAACGGTGCCGTAGAGCTTCTGGTAGGACTGGAAACTGCCCAGGTAGGCGCCCATGCCCCACTTCACCAGCTCCAGCATCACTGCCGCGAGGATCGCGCCGGGAATGGCATGCCGCCACTTCACCGTGTGGTGTGGCACCACCCGGTACACCAGCATGATGCACACGAACTCGATCAGGATCGGCGCCAGGGTCAGCGACGCATTGGCCAGCAGGCGGCCTTCGCTGGTGCCGAACAGCGGCAGCGCGAACACGCGCGCAGACACCGCCAGCGACGCGGCCGCCAGCATCGCGCCCAGGGTCAGCACGGTCCAATAGACCAGGAAACGGGTGAGCTTGGGCCGCGCCGAGCTGACCCGCCAGATCTGGTTGAAGGTCTGCTCCACGCTGTTGAGGGTGATCAGCAGCGATACCACCAGCGCGATGAAGCCGGCGGCGGTGAGCTGGCCCGCGCTGGCCGAGAACTGGCGCAGGTAGCCTTCGGCCGCGCGCGCGGCGTTGGGTACGAAGTTGGAGAACACGTAGTCGCTGAGGGTGTCGCTCCAGCGGTCGAACACCGGGAATGCCGAGAGCACGCCGAACACCACGATCGCCAGCGGCACCAGCGCGAACACGGTGGTGTAGGCCAGCGAGGCGGCGGCCTGGAACAGGCGGTCGTCGAGGAAGCGGCGCCACAGGAAGCGACCGAAGCTGGCGGTACGGGCGCGGTCGCGCACGCGTTCCATCCACAGGTTGAGGGTGTCCAGGGGTTCCATCGTGGCAAGCGTACCTGAAGCCGGGTGGAGGCAATGCCATACTGCGGACAGACTGGACACAACGGAAGCGAGATGGCGGAGATCCTGGTGCTGTATTACAGCCGCGGCGGTTCGGTGGCGCGGCTTGCGCGCCAGATCGCGCGTGGCATCGGCGAAGTGCCCGGCATGAGCGCGCGGCTGCGCACGGTGCCGCCGGTGGCGGCGGTCACCCAGACCGCGCGGCCGCCGGTGCCCGATGACGGTGCGCCCTATGTAAGCGTGGACGACCTGGCCGAATGCAGCGGGCTGCTGCTGGGCAGCCCGACGCGGTTCGGCAACATGGCCGCGCCGGTCAAGCATTTCCTGGACGGGCTGGGGGCCGAATGGGTCAACGGCACGCTGGCGGGCAAGCCGGCCGGGGTGTTCACCTCCACCGCGTCGCTGCACGGCGGGCAGGAATCCACGCTGTTGTCGATGCAGGTGCCACTGCTGCACCACGGCTGCCTGATCGTGGGCATTCCCTTCACCGAGCCGGCGCTGAGCCACACCACCACCGGCGGCACCCCCTACGGTGCCAGCCACGTGGCCGGCGCCGACGACAACCCGGTGCCAAGCGAAGACGAAGCGATCCTGGCGCGTGCGCTGGGCCGGCGCGTGGCCGATATCGCACGGCGGCTGGGATGAGCCCGCGCGTGCAGAAGTGGACGTTGGCCATCCTGCTGCTGGTGCTGGCAGCGGTGTTCGGACTCTGGTTCGCGCACGACCGGCATTGGCTGGCCAGCCAGCTGGTCTTCACCGCCCCGCCGCTGCTGCTGGCGCTGGGCGTGCTCACGGGGCGTGGCAAGGCGATGTTCTGGGCCGGGGTGCTGGCGCTGTTCTGGTTCAGCCACGGCGTGATGAGTGCCTGGAGCCACCCGGAAACCGCGCACTGGGCCTGGCTGGAACTGCTGCTGGCCCTGGCGGTGATCGGGGTATCCAGCGCGCCGGGCCTGCGCCGGCGTTTCTCGAAGCGGTAACGGCCCCGCGCCCGGCTGCGGGCCGGCGCCGGCAGCCGTATCATGGGCACCCAGCGCGGGTGTTGCCGCGCGGTACCGCCCGCACTCCAGGAAGCCTGCAATGGAAGAACTACTGATCATCACCACCGGTGGCACGATCGACAAGATCTACTTCGACGACAAGTCGGACTACCAGATCGGCGATCCCCAGATCGGGATGATCCTGCGCGAGCTGGGCGTGACCTTCCGCTTCAACGTGATTCCGATCCTGCGCAAGGACTCGCTGCACATCACCGACGAGGACCGTGAGCTGATCCGCGCCACCATCGCCGCGCAGCCGACCCGCCACGTGCTGGTCACCCACGGCACCGATTCGATGGTGCAGACCGGCCAGGTGCTCAAGAGCATCCCCGACAAGACCATCGTCATGACCGGTGCGCTCAGCCCGGCGCGCTTCCGCGGCTCGGACGCCGAGTTCAACATCGGCTGTGCGATCGGCGCGGTGCAGTCGCTGCAGCCGGGCGTGTACATCGCCATGAACGGCCGCATCTGGAACCCCGAACACGTGCGCAAGAACGTCGCTGCGAATCGATTCGAGGACGCATGAGGCGGTAACCGCCTCATGCGTCGGTAGCGGCCCCCCCCGCGGGCGGGGGCCGATTTCTCACTACAAACCCGGG
>NZ_JASCOP010000070.1:0-20570 GCF_029959395.1 Stenotrophomonas sp. PS02300 | reverse complement strand
ATATCTCTCAAGCTCAGCTTGATGCAGTTGCCCGCCAACTGAACGAGCGGCCCCGCAAGACGTTAGGCTACGAAACACCCGTCGAGCGATACCGACGAACCGTTGCGTCGATCGGTTGAATCCAAGGGCCAATCTGGACACGCTCCCCGATGCGCAGGGCCATCCCGACACCATGGCGTGGTGGGCGACCCAGCCGGTGGCGTGGGCCGCCTGCCGGCGCGATTGCGAGGCGCCGGAGGCGGCGATGTACCGGTACCTCGCCTGGCTGAAGGCGCTGCCGGGCAAGCCCGTGTTCGTGGGGTATCCGGCCGGGTATGACTTCCTGTTCGTGTACTGGTACCTGATGCGGTTTGCCGGGGAGAGCCCGTTTTCGCATTCAGCGCTGGATATCAAGACCTTTGCGATGGCGATGCTGAAGACGGACTACCGCAGCGTTACCAAGCGGAGCATGCCCAAGCGCTGGTTCGACCGGCTGCCGCATACCCACGTGGCGCTGGATGATGCGATTGAACAGGGTGCGTTGTTCTGCAACATGCTGGCCGAAAACCGGGGGTAAAACCACGGTCCCGCGTCCCATGGCATCATGGCTTCCGTCGTCACAGCCCTGCCCTCCATGACCATCCGCGGCAAAGCCACTTCCCTGGATATCGCCCACCTGGCCGGGGTTTCCCAGCCCACGGTGTCGCGGGCGCTGCGTGGCAGCCCGATGGTGAACCAGGAAACCCGCGAGCGGATCCTGAAGATCGCCCGGGAGCTGAACTACAAGGTGGACAAGAACGCCTCCAGCCTGCGCCTGCGCAATGCCGGCACGCTGGCGCTGCTGTTCTTCGAAGACCCCACCAACGACGATTCGCTGATCAACCCGTTCTTCCACGCCATGCTGGGCTCGATCACCCGCGCCTGCGCGCTGCGCGGCTACGACCTGCTGGTGTCGTTCCAGCAGCTGTCCACCGACTGGCAGGCCGATTACGAAGACAGCAACAAGGCCGACGGCATCATCCTGCTCGGCTACGGCGACTACCACGAGTCACGCGAACGGCTGCAGCGGCTGGTGGAGCAAGGCACCCATTTCGTGCGCTGGGGCGCGGCCCTGCCGGACCAGCCCGGGGTGTCGATTGGCTGCGACAACTTCCAGGGCGGCTTCGACATCACCGCCCACCTGCTCGACCAGGGCTGCCGGCGCATCGCGTTCGTTGGTCATGCGTCCAGCCATTACCCGGAGTTCGAGGAACGCTATCGCGGCTATGTGGCGGCGATGGCCGAGCGCGGCGTACCGGTCGACCCGGCATTGCAGTTCGATGCGATCACCACCGAGCTGTCCGGCTACGACGCCTGCCAGGCGCTGCTGGCCGATGGGCAGGCCATCGATGCGGTGTTCGCCGCAAGCGACCTGATCGCCATCGGCGCGATGCGTGCGCTGCGCGAGCACGGCCTGCGCATTCCGCAGGACGTGGCGCTGGCCGGGTTCGACGATATCCCGCTGGCGGCGTCGGTGTCGCCCACCCTGTCCACCGTGCAGCAGGACACCAAGCAGGCCGGCCAGCTGCTGGTGGAGCGCCTGCTGGCGTTGATCCAGGGCGAGGCGGTGGAAAGCCAGACCATTCCGGTGAAGCTGGTACTGCGGGAATCGTCGCTGGCCCGGCGCTGAGCCCGTTACCGGAGCGCCTGCTCCGCGTCCACGATGTCCACTCCCTGCATCTGGCCCAGCCACTGGTCGAACCACGGCTTGTGCGAGACACCGACCACCGACAGCACGCGCACGCCCGGGCGTTCGCGGAACGTCTGCTGGATGTTGGCCACCATGCGCAGGTTGCGGATCTCCCAGCCACTGACCCAGATCTGTGGGTAATGCTCGGCTGATGTCGCACGCAGGGTGGCGCCGACGTTGACATCGGTCAGTACGTTGAGCCGTTCGGGCGCATTGATGAAGCGGTACAGCGGCAGCAGGTCGCGCGCTTTCGCCATCGTGTCTTCGATGGCGGTGTTCTTGTCCAGCTCTGCCTTGCCAGCGTTCCACGCCTGTTCCAGCGAGGTGCCGAACGCCTTGCGATCCTTGACTTGGATGTTGTCGCCGGTGTGGTCGTCGATGGCGTACACGCGCGGCAGGCCCAGTCGCGCGGCGAGCTGCGCGGCGATCAGGTAGTTCTCGTTCTGGCGGGTGGCAATGGTGTTCAGCAGGGCAACCAGCGTGGCATCCAATCCATCACCGGCGCGGCGCTCTGCCGGGGGCAGCTGCAGCCATTGGGTGTAGGCCGAGGCCCGCTCGTTGGCGGCCAGCATCCATGCGGCCAACTGGCGGCGCTGGGCGGGCGTGGGTGCCTTCGGCCACGTGTCCAGGGCGGCGTTGACCTTCTCGATCGCGGCCGGGATCTGCAGGCCGGTGGCCGTGCGCGCCACGTCGGTGCTGGCGCAGTAATCCGGCCCGTAGACGCTGGCATGGCGCTCGGCAAGATCGCACTGCTCACCGCTGATGGCTTCCACGGTGATGATGTCCGGCGTGTAGGCGGCCAGCTTCTCCAGCAGGGGATCGAGCGCACCGGGTTGGATACCGCCTTCCACTTCGCTCAGATGAACACTGCCCAGCACCAGTACCTGGGTGCGCGGGCCGGTCATTTCCCGGTCGAGCGTGGCCAGATCGACCGGCACGGCGGCCACCGATGGGAAGGCGGAAGCCAACAGCGTTGCGATCCATAACCTGCGTTGCATGCCAGCACCCTCAATCCGTCGATGCAGACAGTGTGGGTCACGATTGCCCCCGCCGACGCGTGACGGTGGTCAGGGTGCCGTTGGGCAGGGCCTCAGGCGCTGGCGTCACTGACGGCATCGGCAAGTGCGCTGCGCACCGCGTCGCTGAAGGCCTCGAGCAGGAAAGGTTTGGCGATCATGCTCATGCCGGGCTCGAGGAAGGCCGAGCGCTCCTGCGCCTTTTCCGCATAGCCGGTCATGAACAGCACCGGCAGCTCGCTCCGCGACTGGCGGGCGATCTCGGCCAGCTGGCGACCGTTCATGCCCGGCAGGCCGACGTCGGTGACCAGCAGGTCCAGTCGCCGCGCTGACGCCAGCACCGGCAGCGCGCCGTCGGCATCGCCCACCACCTCCACCGTGTAGCCCAGGTCCTCCAGCACAACGGTCACCAGCATCCGCACCTGCGGATCGTCTTCGACCACCAGGATCGACTGTCCCGCGCCCAGTGCCACCGGCGCCGCGTCTGCGGCCGGCTCCGGCTCGGCGTCGGCTTCCACCTGCGGAATGAACAACGAGATCGTGGTGCCCTGCCCCGGCGTTGAATCGATGGCGATGTGGCCGCCGGACTGCTGCATGAAGCCATACACCATCGACATGCCCAGGCCGGTGCCCTTGCCGATCGGCTTGGTGGTGAAGAACGGCTCGAAGGCGCGCTCCACCACTTCCGGCGGCATGCCGGTACCGGTGTCGGAGACCGCCACTACGGCGTAAACGCCTGCGGGCACGCTGGCGCGCTCGCCATCGGCCAGCCGCAGCGGGAAGGTGCGCAGCGCCAGCTCACCGCCGTTGGGCATCGCATCGCGTGCATTGATGGCCAGGTTCAACAGCGCGCTTTCGAACTGGTTGGTGTCCAGCGCCGCATGCAGCGGTGCCGGTGCTTCTTCGGTACGGATACGCACGCTTTCGCCGAGCGTGCTGCGCAGCAGGTGCTGCATCGCGCCGACCAGCGCATTGAGCTCGACCGGCCGTGCATCCAGCGACTGCCGGCGCGAGAATGCCAGCAGGCGCTGGGTCAAGGCGGCGGCGCGCTGGCTGGACGTGGTGGCCGCGTCCAGGAAGCGCTCCAGGTCCTCCGTGCGGCCCAGCTCAAGCCGCATCCGCACGATATCCAGCGCCGACAGGATGCCGGTCAGCATGTTGTTGAAGTCATGCGCGATGCCGCCGGTCAGCTGGCCGATGGCCTCCATCTTCTGCGACTGCCGCAGCGCTGCTTCGCTGGCCTCGCGCGCGGCCATCTGTGCTTCCAGCTCGCGGGTGCGCTCGGCGACCACCGTTTCCAGCTCGAGTGCATGCTGGCGGCTGGCTTCCAGTGCTGCTTTGGCGCTGCGTTCCAGCGCGCTTCGGCTGTCCGCCAGCGCACGCATCTGGTCGCGCACCAGGAACTGCTTCTCGCGCGCACGCAGCGCGCCCTGCACGGCGCTGAGCAGCGACATGCCGCCCAGCGGCCGATCCAGTTCCACCACGTTGACCGTGCGCGGCAGCAGGCTGTCGAACGGCGAACGACGCTGCGCGCGCGGGGAGCGCAGCAGGATGACGGGCAGGTCCGACCAGGCAGGCTGCGCGGAGAGGCGTTGCAGCAGGCAATCGGTACCGCGGGCGATTGCTTCTTCTGTGATCAGCACCACCCCGGCCTGGTCGTCGAGCGCAGCGGCCAGATCGTCCAGGGTGTCGGCGGGGCGCGTGGCCAGCCCCGCGCCATCCAGCACCGACGCAATGCTCGCCGCATCGCGGCCGAACGGGGCGACGATATGGACAACGCCGCCGCGCCCGGGGTCATCCTGCATAGGGGTGGGCCAGCAGCGATGCCGAATCGCCCACGAACTCCGGCGTGCCGGTGAGGATGCCCTTGAACTCGTTCAGTGGCGCGCTGAGTGCCAGGCCCTTGCCGTTGATCTTGAGCTCGCGGATGGTGTCTTCGTGCGCACCGCCGCGGTTCTTGATCACCGAGATTGCCTTGCGGATGCGCCCTTGTGCTTCGAAGAAGCGGAACAGGATCACCGCATCGGCGATGTAGGACACATTGAGGTTGCCGGTGGACATCGTACCCACCAGGCCGTGCTGGGGGTTGATCAGGAACGTGGCCACGCCCTTCTGGTTGAGGTAGGACAGCATTTCATGCAGCTGCAGCATCAGCTGCTTTTCCTGCGGCATGGCGGCCACGTAACCGTTGAGGCTGTCGATCACCAGCACGCTGCAGCCGCGCTGCTCGACGGCCTTGCGCACGTTCCAGGAGAACTCGCCGGGCGAGATCTCGGCCGGGTCGATCTGTACGATCTCCAACAACCCCGAGGCCAGGTGCGATCCCAGGTCGATGTCCAGCGCCTTCGCGCGGGCCAGCAACGTGCCCACCCGCTCGTCGAATTCGAAGATGCAGCACTTCTCGCCGCGCTCGCAGGCGGCCCACACATACTGCAGCGCCACGTTGGTCTTGCCGCTGCCGGCCGGACCAGTCAACAAGGTGCTGGTGCCGCGCAACGGGCCACCGCCGAGCAGGTTGTCGATCTCCGCCACGCCGCTGCCGAGGGTCTCGCCGCCGAAGTCATCATGGTGGTGCGAGGCGATCAGGCGCGGAAACACTTCCAGCCCGCCGGTGCGGATGGCAATGTCATGGTAGCCGGCGACGAAATCCACGCCGCGCAGCTTCTGCACCTGCATCCGGCGCCGCGCTGCGCCAAAGTCCAGGGTCAAGCGTTCCAGCGAAATCACGCCGTGGCAGAGGCTGTGCAGCTGGCCGTCGCGGTCGTCCGCGCCGGAGGTCAGGTCATCCACCAGGAACACGGTGGCGCTCTTCGGCGCAAAGAACTGCTTCAGGGCCAGGATCTGGCGGCGGTAGCGCAGCGAATCCTGGGCGAGCAGGCGCAGCTCAGACAGCGAATCGAACACCACGCGGCTGGGCCGGATGCGATCGACCTCACCGAGGACCAGCTTGACCGTCTCGTCCAGCTCGACTTCCCACGAATGCAGCACCGACTGCAGCCGCCCATTGCCCAGCGCATCTTCGGCCGAGCCGAGTTCGAACAGGTGCAGGCCCTCCAGGGACCAGCCATGCGCGCTGGCCACTTCGCGCAGCTCCTCCGCCGTTTCCGAAAGGGTCACGTACAGACAGCGCTCGCCCTGTTTCAGGCCCTGCAGCAGGAACTGCAGGGACAGCGTGGTCTTGCCCGAACCGGGCGGGCCTTCCAGCAGATAGAGGCGCCCCTGCGGCAAGCCGCCACTGAGGATGGTGTCCAGGCCCTGTACACCGGTGGTGACGCGCGAAGACTCTGTCTGCATGTAAGACCCCTGTTTTGACGGCGGAGTCTAGCAATCAGCAATGTGTAGAGATTGTGTGACCGCCGTCTCTACATTAAGTCCACTTCAGCAATGTGCAAAGCGCGTGGAGCGGGCACGGCGCAGGCCATCGCTCAGGCGAAATCCTTCAGGATCTCGCCGATGCCCGCCGGGGACAGTTCCAGACCCAGCGACGTGCCGGGATTGACCACGACACCGTAACCGCCGGGTACGCGCTTGAGCACCTCCAGCATTTGCATGCGGATCGTGTGCGGTGCCTGCTGGCTGTGGAAGCCGACCCGCTCCATGTGGGTGAACACCGCCACGTGCAGGGTGCCCTGCTTGTCGAACAGCAGCGGGTCGAAGCCGCTGCCATCGGGGGTGACCAGGCTGCCGGTGAGCAGCACCACGTCCGAAGCGACGAAGGCCTTCATGAAGACGCCGACCGGGGTGTTCCCGTCCATGGCGGATTGCAGGAGGGCTTCGATCGGGGTCAGTGGGGTAAGGTCGGTCATGGGGCGATTCTACCCGGTCGGTAGCCACCGACCATTGGTCGGTGGCCAGGGCGTACCCACCAACGATGGGTACCTACCGGGAGAGGCGCGTTGTCCTCGCCTGCTGGTCCGCCACCGCCTTCGCCAGTTCGGCCTGCAGTTCCTGCTGGTTCACCGCCGCATCCAGCAGGTACACCTTCACCCCATGCGCGGGGACGCTGGCCTTCAGGCTGCGCTTGACCGTCTGGCTGGCGCCGCCCAGCGCATCGCGCCAGGTGCCCGGTTGCAGGTAGCGGCTGACCTCGAACGTGCTGGCGGTGTCGCCCTTGTTGAGCAGCACCAGCGCGGTCTGCGCGGTGTGGCCGTGCTGCAGGACGCGGTAGAACACCGCCTGGTCGCCCTGCAGCCGTTCATTGACCTGCAGCCCGCGCTGCAGGGCCGGGGTGGCCTCGCGCAGCTTGGCAATCCGCTGCAGGGGCCCGAAGATCGGGCTCCGCGGGGCGGCGTCCACGCGGGGCTGGCCGAAGTACGCACGGTTGCCGGCATGTTCGGCGCGGCTGCGCATGAAGCCGGTTTCCGAGCCGTAGTACAGCACCGGAATGCCGCGCGCGGTGAACAGCCAGTTGTGCGCGTCGATGAAGCCGTCGTCGGTGGCATCCAGCCGCGCCATGTCGTGGTTGTCGTAGAAGCTCATCAGCTCGTACGGGTTGGCGTACGGCCCACCCACCAGGTGCAACGGCTCGGCCAGCGCTTCGAAGCCCTTCTGCTCCTTGCCGAACACGCTGGACATCGCGCCACGCAGCGGGAAATCCAACACGCTCACGTTGGCGTTGGTCGGCCAGGTGTGTTCGGCGATTTTGCCGGCGTCATAGTCGAACGCCTCGCCGAACATGAACATGCCCGGGTGCTCGGCACGGATGCGATTGACGAACTCATGCCACCACGGGTGCGGCAGCCAGCCGATGGTATCGATGCGCAGCGCATCCACGCCCTGTGCGGTCCACTGCAGGTAGGCGCCCACCAGGTACTCCATCACCGCCGGATTGTCCTGGTTGAAATCACCCAGCTCGGCCAGGTTGCCGTCGAAGATCGAGCCCTTGTCCGCATCGACCGGGCCGATGTTGTTGTAGAACGCATGCAGCGGGTTGTGCTTCGGGTCCAGCTGCTGCGGCGGCAGGTTCTGGTGGTCGGCGATGAGCTTGCCGTCCTTGTCGAAGATCTGCCCGAACTGCGGCTGCTTGACCGGCATGGTCCAGGCCGGCGAACCGTGGTTGCCGACGATGTCCAGCACGACCTTCAGTTTGGCATCGTGCAGGCCGCGGGTGAGCCCGGCGAAGTCCAGGTCCGCGCTGGGCAGGTGCTCGTCGAGCTTGTAGAAGTTGATGCCCCAGTAGCCGTGGTAGCCGGTCTTGCCGCGGTCGGTCAGGGTGCTGGTGCAGCTGATCGGCTTGCTGCCGGTGAAGGCTTCATCCGGGTTGTCGATGATCGGGGTGATCCACACCGCGCCGAAACCGAGGTTGCGGATGTAGTCGGCATTGTCGAGCACGCCCTTGAAGTCGCCGCCGAGGTAGCCGATGTTGCCGTCGACCTTGTCCGGGCACGGCACCGGAATGTCGAAGGTGCGGTGCTTGCCGCCCTGGTCGCGGTGGTCGTTGGACGGGTCGCCGTTGACGAAACGGTCGGTGACCACGAAGTACACCGCATCGCTGGCGAACGGCTCCAGCGTGCCCACGTAATCGGGGCGTGGGGTGGCACCAGCGTTACCGGCCAGCAGTGCGAACGAAAGGCCCAGCCACAAACGCGAACGAGACAGCATCAGACAACCTCCTGGTGGGACGGTACCCGCAGCACACACAACCCGGCGATCAACAGGCTGACGCCACCCAGCGCCAGCACGTGCATCGGGTTGCCGCCCAGCCACAGGCGCAGCATGAAGCCCAGCGCGCTGGCCGCGACCAGCTGCGGGATGACGATGAAGAAATTGAACAGGCCCATGTACACGCCCATCTTGGCCGCCGGCACGCTGTCGGACAGCAGCGCGTACGGTAGCGACAGGATCGAGGCCCAGGCAAAGCCGACCCCGACCATCGACAGCAGCAGCCACTTCGGGTCGTCGATCAGCATCAGCGAGATCAACCCGAGGCCACCCAGCCACAGGTTGACCAGGTGGCTCATGCGCAGGCCCATCAACCGCACCATCAGCGGGATCAACAGCGCGGCGAGTGCGGCGAAGCCGTTGTACGCACCGAACAGCACGCCCACCCAGTTGGCGCCTTCGTTGTACGCGGCCGATTTGGCATCGGTGGAGCCGAAGTGGGTACCGGCCACGGCGGCGGTGGTGTAGATCCACATCGCGAACAGCGCGAACCACGAGAAGAACTGCACCCACGCCAGGCGCCGCATGGTGCGCGGCATGCTGCGCAGGTCATCGACGATGGTGGCCAGCATGTGCGGCCCGGGCAGCACCCGCGCCACGCCGAGCAGCAGGCCGTAGGCGATGCACAGCCCGGCCAGCACGTAGAGCATCTTGTCGCCGTTGCGCCAGGCGATGGCCGCAGCCAGTGCCAGGCCAAGCGCGATCCAGCCGCCGATCTGCAGCATCGGCGGCGGCCCGGCCACGGCCGTGGCCTGGTGCACGGCCGGCGGCTCGGCGTCGTCGAAGCTGGCCAGCTCGCCCGGGGAGTATTCGCGGGTGCTGAACACCGTCCAGGCGATCGAGGCCAGCAGCACCACGGCGCCGAAGTAGAACGCGTAGCGCACCGTGGGCGGCACTTCGCCGGCCGGAGCAGTGTTGGCCACGCCGAAGTGGGCCAGGATGAACGGCAGGAAGCTGGCCACGATGGCGCCCACGCCGATGAAGAAGCTCTGCATCGCGTAACCGGTCGGGCGCTGGCGCGGGGCCAGCTTGTCGCCGACAAACGCGCGGAACGGCTCCATCGAGACGTTGATGGAGGCATCCAGCACCCACAGCGTGCCGGCGGCGATCCACAGCGTGGGCGAGTTCGGCATCACCAGCAGCGCCAGCGTGGTGAACACCGCGCCGATCATGAAGTACGGCCGGCGCCGGCCCCAGCGGGTCCAGGTGCGGTCGGACAGGTAGCCGATGATCGGCTGCACCAACAGGCCGGTCAGCGGTGCGGCGATCCACAGCCCGGGCACGGCATCCATCGGCGCGCCCAGCGTTTCGAAGATGCGGCTGGCGTTGGCGTTCTGCAGGGCAAACCCGAACTGGATGCCGAGGAAGCCGAAGCACATGTTCCAGATCTGCCAGAACGACAGAGTCGGCTTGGCGGTGCGGCTCATCGGGTGGCCTCCGCGTCGCCGGCTACGGGTGCGACCAGCAGCGCGCTGACGGTGGCCGCGTTGAGCACGCCGTCGCGCCCGCCCTTGCCGCCGTTGTACTGGGCGAAGTGTTCCAGTGCGCTCATGTTGAAACCCGGCTCCAGGGTGAAGCGGCAGCTGCCCTTGGGCAGGTCGAATTCGGCGGCGGTGGAATCCTGCGGGCCAACGCTGTGCGGCATCACGATCGTGGCGCGCTGGACCGGTTGCCCCGCGCAGTGCACCGCCAGCTGCTTCACGGCAGCGGTGACGCCGGTGTTGATCGGGCCGTTGGGGTTGTCGTAGTGCAGGCGGATGCGCACGCGGGTGGGCGTGGCAGCGTCCCAGGTCCACTGGGTTGCGCCGGCCAGGCGTTGCTGCGGGCCGATGCAGGTCATCGGGCTGTGCAGCGATTCGAGGGCGCCTTCGCGACGGGTGAAGCTGAGGCAGTGCTGGTGGCCGTCGTTGGTGACGGTGTGGGTGGCCGAGCTGCCTACCGCGGCGCCGTCCTGCCAGAGCTGGTGGTTGGCGGGGATGGCGATCGTCCAGGTGGTGCCCCGCTTCTGCGGTTTCGGGGCGGCGGGGGTGGCGGGGGCGAAGGCGTTGGGGTTTGCCGGGTCTGCGCGGAAAGCGGACACGCGTGGCGTGTCCCTACGCGGAGCGAGCTGGACGGTTACGGTGTTGCCCTTGCGCTCGATCTGCTTTGCTGCGAGCAGTTCGCCGTCGAGGGTGCGCGGGCGCTTGAGGATGTAGCGGGTGGTGCCGTCGTCGAGCTCGATGCTGTCGCGCTTGCCGAACAGCTGCGGGACCAGCGCCACCGGCAGCTTGGGCGCCACCGTGCCGTCCGCTTCCACCCCGAACACGCCTTCCAGCACCATCGAGAGGTAGCCGGCCACCGACCACAGCTGGCGCGGCGAGTTGACCACCGGGCCGCTCAACGGGCCTTCGTCGACGTGCACGGCCAGCGTGCGCATCTCGTAGTTCTCCATGTTCGATCCGGCCAGCGCGCTGCCGCGCATCAGCGATTCGATCTCGCGCTGGATGCGGGTGGCGTCATCCACCTTGCGTGCCGCACGCAGCGAATAGGCGCTGACGAACGGCCACACCGCGCGGTTGTGGTAGATCGGCTGCTGCGCCTCCTGCGGCCACACCACCGGACTGCCACCGTCGACGTACGGGTAGTTGGCCAGCGAACGTCGGGCGCGCTCGGCCGGGAACACATCGGCCAGCACGCCCAGCGAGATGCCCAGCAGGTCGTACTTGGCGTAGGGCACCGGGTGCGCGGCTTCGCCGATGTAGCTCATGTACATGCCGGCGTCTTCGCGCCAGAAACGGGCGTCGATCTGCGTGGCCAGCGCGTCGGCCCAGGCCGCGTACTCGGTGGCGCGGTCGTCGCCGAGCTCACGCGCATACTTCTCGGCCAGGCGCAGCGCCTGGTAGTGCAGCACGTTGGTGGACAGCGCGAAGGAGTCGCCGATGAAGCGCACGTCGTTGCGGGTCCAGTCCGGGTAGGTCTGTTCGCGCCAGTCCAGGAACGAGGTCTCGCCGCGGTACAGCCCGGTGCGCGGATCGAACACCATCGCCCGGTCCTGCGCCAGCGTGGCCTGCAGGGCCTGCCAGGTCTCGGTCATGAAGCTGGAACTGTCGTGCAGGTCGCGCGCCGCCAGGAACCACACCACGCGGTCGCTGCTGATCGGCCAACTGCCGCCGGAACCGGTGTCCTGGGCCACGAACAGCCCGGGGGTGACGCCGTCGCGCGCCTTGGACAGCTTGAATTGCAGCGACTGGCGGGTGCGGATCGGCTCCAGCCGGGCCAGCGCCAGGTCGGCGGCGAAACTCACATCCCGTGTCCACACGTACGGCCAACGCTCTCCGGTCTGGAAGCACTCGCAGTCCACCGGGTTGCCGAAATTGAAGGCCGGGTCGCGGATCGCGTCCACGCGGTCGGCCGCCATGTCCTGCTGGGCCAGCGCGAACAGCGCATCGAACATCACGCTGTCGGTGCGGCTGCGCATCGGCTGGGCGGCAATCGCCACCGGCTTGCCATCGGCCAGCAGCTGGAAGCTGCCGTCGGCAGCGGCGATGGCGCGCGCCGTGCGGCCATCGAATGTCAGGTCCTCCGCCGCAGCGGTGGATACCAGCGCCGCCCCGAGGGCAGCGGTCAGGCAGATCGTTTTCAGCATCGAAAAGCGGCGGACCGGCTTGCGCCCGTCGGCCTTCCTCCCTTCTTGCACGCGGTATGGTTCGCCAGCGCCGGGGCGCTGTCGTCGCGGCCCCCTCCCAGGGTGCCTGCCTGCATGGTAGGCGACGACCGTTGCCTGCCGCACTGCACAGATGACATCGGTGCCCGCTTGCATACGTATTCATGGCGTGGCGCGGTGAGGCCGTGGCACGCGTGGCTATAGTCCGGGGCAGACATGCACTGCCCTGGGAGGGGAAATGCCACTGGATTTGCCGTTGTTGCGCGCTGTTGCCGCGCCCCGCCCGCTGGCCTGGCTGGCACTGTCGTTGCTGGTCTGCTCCACCGCCGCTCACGCTGAACCGGTCACGGTGGCCAGCGCCAGCTCACCCGGCGACATCCTGAAGGTCTCGCTGCAGCTGGATGGCGGAAACCCGAGTTACCGGGTCGAGCGCCTGGGCCAGACCGTGGTGGCCGAATCAAAACTGGGCTTCCAGCTGCGCGACGGCCGCCTGGACCGCGACCTCGCGGTGCTCGGGCAGGACACGCGCAGCGTCGATGACACCTGGGAACAGCCCTGGGGCGAGCGCCGCAGCGTGCGCAACCACTACAACGAAGTCACCGTGCACCTGGGCGAGCGCAGCGGTGCCAAGCGTCGGCTGGACGTGGTGTTCCGCGTCTACGACGACGGCCTGGGCTTCCGCTACCACTTCCCGCAGCAGCCAGGCCTGCGCGAGGCGATCATCGATGACGAGCTGACCGAATTCGCGATCGCCCCGCAGTCCACCGCCTGGTGGATCCCGGCCGGCGAGCCGATCCATTACGAATACCTGTACCAGCGCACGCCGCTGGACCAGGTGCCGCTGGCACATACCCCGCTGACCCTGCGCAGCCACGACGGCCTGCATGTGGCGATCCACGAGGCGGCACTGGTCGATTACGCCGGCATGTGGCTGCGGCGCACCGAGGGCCAGCGCCTGCGCGCCCAGCTGTCGCCGTCGGCCGAAGGCTGGAAGGTGCGCCGCACCCTGCCCTTCGATACGCCCTGGCGCACGCTGCAGATCAGCGACACCGCCGGCGGGCTGGTGGAATCCAACCTGATCCTCAACCTCAACGAACCCAACGCACTGGGCGATGTGAGCTGGGTGAAGCCGTCCAAATACCTGGGCGTGTGGTGGTCGATGCACCTGGATGAAGAAAGCTGGGCCACCGGCCCGAAGCATGCGGCGACCACCGCAAAGACGAAGAAGGTGATCGACTTCGCCGCCAGGCACGGCTTCCGCGGCGTGCTGGTGGAAGGTTGGAACCCGGGCTGGGATGGCAACTGGGTCGGCAACGGCTACGACTTCGATTTCACCCGCGCCACCCCGGACTTCGACATCGAGGCGCTGTCGGCCTATGGCGCGAAGAAAGGCGTGCACCTGATCGGCCACCACGAAACCGGCTGTGCGATCGAGCACTACGAAGACCAGCTGGGCGCGGCCTTGGACCTGTATGCGCGGCTGGGCGTGGATTCGTTCAAGAGCGGTTATGTCTGCGACGACGGCCAGGTGGACCGGCGCAATCCGGCCGGCGGCCCGTTGTGGCGCGAGTGGCACGACGGCCAGTTCATGGCCCGCCATCACCTGAAGGTGGTGCAGGAAGCAGCGAAACGGCACATCGCGGTGAATCCGCACGAGCCGATCAAGGACACCGGGCTGCGCCGCACCTACCCGAACTGGATCTCGCGCGAAGGCGCACGCGGCATGGAGTACAACGCCTGGGGCCAGCCGCCGAACCCGCCCGAACACGAGGTCAACCTGGTGTTCACCCGGCTGCTGTCCGGGCCGATGGATTACACCCCCGGCATCCTCAGCCTGAAGGGCCGCCACGGCCAGGCCATTCCCAGCACGCTGGCCCGCCAGCTGGCGCTGTACGTGGTGATCTACAGCCCGATCCAGATGGCCGCCGACCTGCCCGAGCATTATGAACAGCACCGCGAGGCGTTCCGCTTCATCGAGGACGTGGCCGTGGACTGGGACGACACCCGCGTGCTCGATGGCGAGGTGGGCGACTACGTGACCATCGCGCGCAAGGACCGCCACAGCCGCGACTGGTTCCTGGGCAGCATCACCGATGAGCACGGCCGTTCGCTGCCGGTACCGCTGTCGTTCCTGGAGCCCGGCGTGCGTTACCGCGCCGAGATCTACCGCGACGGCGACGGTGCCGATTACCAGCGCAACCCGTTCGCGTTCAAGCGCGAAACCCGCGAGGTCAGCAGTGCCGACACCTTGAACATCGTGCTGGCACCGGGCGGCGGGCAGGCCATTCGGTTTACCCCGATGTAAATGCGTAACGACCAACGGTCGTTACCTACCGCGGTAGGGCACGACCGTTGGTCGTGCTGCTGATGTAATCGATTCCACGGTCCGCATCTGCATTGAATACGTATGCAGGGTGATTCGCCGCGCGAAGGCGCTGCCTACCATAGCCACGCAGTCAACGGCCACCGTGCCATGACGCGCCCGGGTGTTCCGGGCAACCACAATTCAGTTTGGCAACATTGCCTGGGAGGGGAAAATGTTGAATCGCAAGCGCAGCGCGCTGAGTCTCGCGCTGGCCGTCGCCCTGACGCCGTCATTGGCGTTGGCGCAGTCCACCACCACCGATCCGGGCACCACCCCGCCGGCCGGTACCGCCGCCACCGACCTGGACACCATCCAGGTGACCGGCATCCGCCGCGGCATTGAAAACGCCATTGCGATCAAGCAGGACGCCACCTCGGTGGTCGAAGTGATCTCGGCCGAAGACATCGGCAAGCTGCCGGATGTGAGCATTGCCGAATCGCTGGCCCGCCTGCCCGGCCTGGCCGCACAGCGCGTTGCCGGCCGTGCCCAGGTGATCAGCGTGCGCGGCCTGTCGCCCGACTTCGCTACCACCCTGCTCAACGGGCGTGAAGTGGTCAGCACCGGCGACAACCGCAGCGTGGAGTTCGACCAGTACCCGTCCGAGCTGGTCAACGGCGTGACCGTGTACAAGACCCCGGATGCGGCGCTGGTCGGCCAGGGCCTGTCGGGCACCATCGACATGCAGACCGTGCGCCCGCTGGCGTTCGGCGAGCGCGTGATCGCGCTCAGCGGCCGCTATTCGAAGAACTCGCTGGGCAAGGCCGCCAACGTGGACGCGTTCGGCAACCGCTTCAGCGCCAGCTACATCGACCAGTTCGCCGAAGACACCTGGGGCATCGCGCTGGGCTTCGCGCACAGCGACAACCCGATCCAGGAAAACCAGGTCGGCCTGTACGAGCCGTGGACCACCGAGCACACTGACAACGGCGACCGCCCCGGCGTGGCCCCGGGCACCTTGTTCTCCGACGGCATCAAAGCCCTGCGCCGTACCGGCAACGCCAAGCGTGACGGCTACATGGCCACCGTGCAGTTCCGCCCGTCGAACGTGTGGACCAGCACGCTGGACATGTTCCACACCAAAGCCGAGCAGATCGACACCGCCAACCAGTTCGAGGTCAACCTCAGCAACTACAACGGCAACTACACCCCAGGCCTCTTCATCAGCAATCCGCAGGTCAATGGCAACGGCACGTTCACCGGCGGCACTGCCAGCGGCGTGTATCCGCTGGTACGCGGCATGTACAACAAGCGCGAAGACAAGATCGACGCGTTCGGCTGGAACAATGAGCTGACCTTCGACAGCTTCAAGCTCACCGCCGATGTGAACTACTCCAAAGCCACCCGCGATGAGCTGAATCTGGAGAACAACCTTCAGCTCACCCCGATGCCGCAGCTGGACACGATCGGGCTGACCATCAGGCCGGACGGGTTTTCGCAGATCCGGCCAGGGCTGGACTACTCCAATCCTGAAGCCTTGTACCTGACCAACACCATCTACGGCTCTGGCTATGGCAAGGTGCCGCAGGTTGAAGACCGCCTGAAGGCCGCGCGCCTGCAGGGCACCTTCAACATGCCCGAGTCGCTGTCGTGGTTCCAGGATGTGGACGTGGGCGTGAACTACGCCGACCGCCGCAAGGAAAAGAGCCAGGCCGAAGGCAACATCCTGCTTGGCGCACAAGGCGATGCCAACGTGGGCAGTGACCTGCAGTACGCCCCGGTCAACCTGGGCTTCGCTGGCATCGGCTACATCCCGGCCTGGAACGTGCCGGCTGCAGTCAACCGTTACATGACGTTCAATCCGGTCACCAATCTGGACTACCTGATCCCCAAGTCATGGGTAGTGCAGGAAAAGACCACCACCGCCTGGGTGCGCGCCAACATCAATACCGATATTGGCAACGTGGGCGTTCGCGGCAACATCGGCGTGCAGATGATCAGCACCGACCAGAGCTCGCAATCGAACTACTTCGACCGTTCGCGCCCGGCCGGCCAGGAAGTGCTTCCCATCGATGAGGGAAAGAAGTACACCGACTGGCTGCCCAGCTTGAATCTGGCCTTCATGTTCCCGCACCAGCAGACCCTGCGTTTCGCCGTGGCCAAGCAGGTGGCGCGCCCGCGCGTGGATCAGATGCGTGCGGGCCTGGAGTTCGGCGTCAGCGATCTTGGCATCCCGGGGGCAAGCGGCGGCAACCCACTGCTTGATCCCTGGCGAGCGAATGCGGTCGACCTTTCCTACGAAAAGTACTTCGGCGAGAAGGCCTACGTCGCCGCTGCGCTCTTCTACAAAGACCTGAAGACATATGTCTACACGACAACGGTGGACGATCATGACTTCACTGATCTGGTTGCCAGCTGGATCACCCGACCGGGCGCACTCCCGCCGCAGACGATCGGCACCTTCACCGCGCCGCAGAACGGCGAAGGTGGTGCCCTGCGTGGCCTGGAGCTGACCGCCTCGTTCCCGCTGGAAATGCTGGCCGACCCGCTGCTGGGCTTCGGCGTGCAGGCCAGCGCGACGTTCAACGACAGCGACATCAAGATCATGGACCCGGAAAGCGCCTCCAGCGTGGGTACCGATCCGATCAGCCTGCCGGGCCTGTCCAAGCGCGTGTACAACTTCACCGCCTACTACGAGCGCAATGGGTTTGAAGCGCGCGTGAGCCAGCGTCGTCGTTCGGACTTCATTGGCGAAATCGGCAACTTCAACGGCAACCGCACGCTGCGTTACGTGGTGGGCGAGAACGTGACCGACGCGCAGGTGAGCTACACCTTCGCCGACGACAGCGCGCTGCACGGCCTGACCCTGCTGCTGCAGGGAAGCAACCTGACCAACGAACCGTACCGCACCTACGCCGGCACCAAGGATCGCCCGCTGGAGTACATCGAGTGGGGCCGTACCTACATGCTGGGCGTGAACTACAAGTTCTGATCCCTGCGTAGAAGCACGAACGAAGAACCCACTGCGCGAGCAGCGGGTTTTTTGTTGTGGGTTCGTTGTGAATCAAACGCGGCTGCCGGTGAATCGAGCGCCGGGCCGCCTTACCCTTTCCGGCGAATGTCCCCCGGCGTCGGCCAGAGGCCGACACCTCCTCCTTTACTTCGCCTCCAAGGGTAAGGCGACCCGGCACTCGATCCACCGGCGTTGCACCCCGCCTTCTGCTTTTCCATCACTAACCGCAAGCCCCGCCCCGTCGCGGCCGGCAGGCTCCTGGCAAAGTAAAGGAGGAGGCCGTCGCCGCAGGGCGACCGCCGGGGGACATTTGCACAGGGGCCTGCCGGCTGCGGCGGGGCTCTCAACGCTCGCGATGAACCAAAAAAAGGGCGGAACCTTTCGGCTCCGCCCATCAAAACCACCGGAAATCTCGTATCAGGCGCGGCGCGCGCAATACATCGCCTGCGCCGGCAGGTGCAGCTGGCCACCGTCGGCCTGCCCTGCATCCGGGCCGGGCACATGCAGCGCGTGCCACTGCCCTTCCGGCAACGCCACCTGCGCCGCCTCGGCCGACAGGTTGAACGCCAGCAGCAGCGTCTCGCCCGCGTGCACGCGCTCGAACATCAGCACCGGCTCGGCCGTGTCCAGGAACCGGATGTCGCCCAGCAGCAGGGTCGGCATCGTGCGGCGCCAGGCCAGGAACTGGCGGAACGCGTTCAACACCGAATGCGGGTCGTGCTCCTGCACGGCGACCGCGCTGGCCTGGTGCTCCTGCGGAATCGGCAGCCACGGCTCACCACGGGTGAACCCGGCCAGCGGCGCATCCAGCCACGGCATCGGCGTGCGGCAGCCGTCGCGGCCCTTGAAGTTCGGCCAGAAGGTGATGCCATACGGGTCCTGCAGCGCCTCGAATGGCACGTCCGCTTCGCCCAGGCCCAGCTCTTCGCCCTGGTACAGGCAGATAGAACCGCGCAGCGAGCAAAGCACCGCCACCAGCAGGCGCGCCAGCCGCGGCTGCGCCGGGTGCCCGCCCCAACGGGTCACCGCGCGCTCCACGTCGTGGTTGGAGATCGCCCAGCACGGCCAGCCTTCGGTCATGGTCGCTTCCAGCCGCGACACGGTGTCGCGGATGTAGGCGGCGCTGTAATCCTTGACCAGCAGTTCGAAGCTGTAGCCCATGTGCAGGCGGCCCGGCGCGGTGTATTCGGCCGTGGTCGCCAGCGAATCCTCGGCGGAGATCTCGCCCAGGCTGACCGCGCCCGGGTACTCGTCCAACAGCCCGCGCAGGCGCTCGATGAACGGCAGGTTCTCCGGCTGGGTGTTGTTGTAGTAGTGGTACTGGTAGGCGTACGGGTTGTCGGTGCTGAAGCCCCGGCCCAGGCGTTTTTCCAGCGGCTTGGCCGGGTTGTCGCGCAGCTGCTTGTCGTGGAAGCAGAAGTTGATCGAATCCAGGCGGAAGCCATCCACGCCGCGGTCCAGCCAGAAACGCACGTAGTCCAGGGTGGCCTGCTGCACGGCCGGATTGTGGAAATCCAGGTCCGGCTGGTCGGCCAGGAAGTTGTGCAGGAAGTACTGCTCGCGGCGCGGCTCCCACTGCCAGGCCACGCCCCCGAAGATGGACATCCAGTTGTTGGGCGGGGTGCCGTCCTCGCGCGGGTCGGCCCACACGTACCAGTCCGCCTTGGGATTGGTGCGGTCCTGGCGGCTCTCGCGGAACCAGGCGTGCTCGATCGAGGTGTGGCTGAACACCTGGTCGATCATCACCTTCAGGCCCAGCGCATGTGCCTTGGCCAGCAACCGGTCGAAATCGGCCAGGGTGCCGAACAGCGGGTCCACATCGCGGTGGTCGGCGATGTCGTAGCCGAAGTCGGCCATGGGCGAGGTAAAGAACGGCGAAATCCAGATCGCGTCCACGCCCAGCGAGGCCACGTAGTCCAGGCGCTCGATGATGCCGGGCAGGTCGCCCACGCCATCACCATTGGCATCGAGGAAACTACGCGGGTAAATCTGATAGATGACGGCACCGCGCCACCATGGAGTCTGCGTCATCGAGGGCCCCCCTCCGGGCTTCCAGGGCGCCCTCCCAGGGCGCCAGAACGTACCCGACAAGCTTAGCGGGGCACCCTCGGCGGTGGCGCCGCTTGCATACGTATTCACGCCCTGCCCGCCCCCCGGAACGCCTTCGCGGGCGGAATACGTCCGCACCGCCTATAATTCCGCCCAAGCCTGAAAGTCAGACCGCATGACCATCACCGAAGACACCCGCCCCGCGCTGGGCCTGCCCCAGATCCAGTCGCTCGCCGCGCCCGACATGGCCGCCGTGGATGCGCTGATTCGCCGCCGACTGTCCTCGGATGTCGTGCTGATCAACCAGATCGCCGACCACATCATCTCCGCCGGCGGCAAGCGCCTGCGGCCGATGCTGGTCATGCTGGCCGGCCACGCGGTCGGCCAGGCCGGCCCGGAGCACCACCAGCTGGCGGCGATCATCGAGTTCATCCACACCTCGACCCTGCTGCACGACGACGTGGTGGACGAATCCAGCCTGCGGCGCGGCCGCAGCACCGCCAATGCGCTGTGGGGCAACGCCCCCAGCGTGCTGGTCGGCGATTTCCTGTACTCGCGCAGCTTCCAGCTGATGGTCGAACTGGACCGCATGCCGGTCATGCAGATCCTGGCCGACACCACCAACCGCATCGCCGAAGGCGAAGTGCTGCAGCTGCTGCACGTACACAACCCGGACACCGACGAAGCGGCCTACCTGCGCGTGATCGAGCGCAAGACCGCAGTACTGTTCGCCGCCGGTACCCGCCTGGGCGCGCTGGCCAGCGGCGTGGACGCGGCCACCCAGCAGGCCCTGTACGACTACGGCATGCACCTGGGCTACGCGTTCCAGATCGCCGACGACGTGCTGGACTACTCGGCCAACGCCGACGAGCTGGGCAAGAACCTGGGCGACGACCTGGCCGAAGGCAAGGCGACCCTGCCGCTGATCCACGCCATGGCCCATTCCGACGCCACCACGCGTGAGCGTCTGCGCGGGATCGTGCAGGACGGCGACGCGGATGCGATGCCGGAAGTGCTGGCCGCCATCCACGCCACCGGCGGGCTGGAATACAGCCGCCGCCGCGCCGAGGAATACGCCGACGCCGCCGCGCGCGCGCGCGCCGGCCTGGCCGCCCACGATGCCGTGGCCGCGCTGGGCGGCCGCGCCCGCGACGCGGTGCAGCGGCGGTGGCGTTTTA